>NZ_RJNJ01000005.1:0-208083 GCF_003943825.1 Streptococcus oralis | reverse complement strand
GAAACTTCCAAANGGCGACACAGAACATGTTTATGAGAAGGTTAAGACCAGTCATAAGGATAAGGAAGGCAATGAAATTCCAGGACATCCAACCGAAGACGGTGAACAACCTAAGAAGGATATTCCAGGCTACCGCTTCGTAGAGACGAAGAAACTTCCAAACGGCGACACAGAACATGTTTATGAGAAGGTTAAGACTAGTCATAAGGATAAGGAAGGCAATGAAATTCCAGGCCACCCAACCGAAGACGGCCAACAACCGAAGAAAGATATTCCAGGCTACCGCTTCGTAGAGACGAAGAAACTGCCAAACGGCGACACAGAACACGTTTATGAGAAGGTTAAGACCAGTCACAAGGATAAGGAAGGGAACGAAATTCCAGGTTATCCAAGCGAAGACGGCCAACAACCGAAGAAAGATATTCCAGGCTACCGCTTCGTAGAGACCAAGAAACTTCCAAACGGTGACACAGAACACGTTTATGAGAAGGTTAAGACTAGTCACAAGGATAAGGAAGGCAATGAAATTCCAGGACATCCAACCGAAGACGGCCAACAACCGAAGAAAGATATTCCAGGTTACCGCTTCGTAGAGACTAAGAAACTTCCAAACGGCGACACAGAACATGTCTACGAAAAAGTGAAGACCAGTCACAAGGATAAGGAAGGCAATGACATTCCAGGACATCCAACCGAAGACGGCCAACAACCGAAGAAAGATATTCCAGGTTACCGCTTCGTAGAGACTAAGAAACTTCCAAACGGTGACACAGAACATGTCTACGAAAAAGTTGTTACTGCTCCTCAACAAAAACCGACTGAGCAATCTCTAACTACTAAAGCAACCAAAGAATTACCTAATACTGGTACGGAAGATCATGCAGCTTTGGCAACTCTAGGAGTACTTGGTTTGATGAGCGGATTTGGACTTGTGTCTCGCAAGAAAAAAGAAGACTAATTCTATACTCGAGATTCTAAGTAGTATCCATTAGTTTCTTAAACAAAAAACCAACTAACCATTAGGTTAGTTGGTTTTTGTCTATTCTCGATTTTTCCAAGCTTGGTAGCGGGTGTCGATCAAGAGTTGGGTTAGTCGTCCCATGGTTTCTCTTTCTTCGGGAGTGAGGGATTGAGCTTGGACAAAGAGATGGTGAATGTGTTCAATGACCTTGAAGGAAGAAAGATCGTTGATAGAGGAGATGCCTGCATCAAGAATGATTCCAAAAAAGAGGTCGAAGTAGAGCTGCAGTTCAGTATCAGGGACAGTTTCAACCCATTCCTTGAAGGTGGTATCGACTTGTTGGCTGTCACTATTGGTCTCGTCCAGTTGGACAAAGTGTTTGTCTTCAACCTGCCAACTAAAGGTGTCGTGCTGAGCAAGGCCACCTAGGGCGGTGCTTCGAACGACGATTTTTTTATCCGGAATTTCCAGCATCATCCCGATGATAGAACCTTGTGGGATAAATACTTTCGTTCTTTCCATCATGTTTTGATAGCCAGGTGTTTCGGTTAGTTCCTTGTGAAGCCCAGGTGCATCAAAAGTATAGACAGCGACAATGTTTTTCTGCAAGTTTGGATCAAGTTGACTGGCAGCATAGACAGCTAGATTGCCTCCTTTTGAGTGTCCTGCTAGGATAACCTTTTGGTTAGGATGTTGGGCAAAAAAGTTCTCTAAATACTGGAGGGCATGTTTTTGAGCAGGGATTTCCTTCATATAGGTCATATGGAAATCTTCTTTCCAACCAATGATGCTGTCATCCGTTCCGCGAAAAACAAGCAAATAGGTATCGAGACTGATACGATAAGTCATGGCTGCAAACTGTTTTTGCAATTCAGGATCAATATCGTTGATAAAGTCTGAGAGCTTGCAATTTTTAAAGCGTTTGTGTTGAGCGAGCTGATCTAACAATTGGAGACGGTTCTTATTGGTCAGCATAGTCGTGTCTCTAGGAATTTGAGGTGCAAGATCTATGAGGCGCTGGTTTTTTGGGGTGACTACATCATCAAAAGCAAGGTAGGTTAATTCAGTCAAGGCAAGAACATCTAATTCATTCACGGGGAGGTCATAAAAGGAATCGTATGCTACATCATTTAAGTAGTCAAAAATATTAGCCATAAAAGCTCCTTTCTCTATGTTTATCCTACCACATTTACCTAGAATTAGCTAGTGGGCTTGTTAGAATGACCTAGTAGGGTTTGATTGAAATACATAGAAGATAGATTGCTCCTATTTCAAACCTCTAAACGAGCTTACTTGTATGTTTTTGCTATCAATCCCATTTTCCTTTAAAAAATTCTTCATCTCATTTACATCATCAGGCTGACCTGTGATGAGATAGCTGGCTTGATTGCCGTATTCATCAATAGCACGTTTTAAAAATTCTTGACTTTGAGAAAGTTCCTCGCTAGTTTTATAAGTAAAATTCGGTGTTTTTTGAGCCAGTTCTTTCATCTCATTATCGAAAATAGTAACTCCTTTGTCAAAATGGTTGAGAATAATCGGACATTTACCAGCCCATTCTTTGATAAGGGGGCGTAGAGCAGAAATGCCGACATCAGATGCAAAGCAAACTAGTGGCTTATTCGTATCTTTAACAGTCAAAGAGGAATCCAGCCAACTCATCTCAATCTCACTGCCAGCTGGTAAATGTGTCAAGGTGTTCTTAAAGTTGCTTCCACTATTATGAGTCAAAATGAGAATTTCATCTTCATCAGGTGTGGAGGCAATGGTTAGCCATCGACTGGTTTGCTCTCCCGTAGCTTCATATTTACTAGCAGTAGATGAGGTATCAGGGAGTGTAAACTTAGCATAAGCCCCAGCTTTCCAGATTTGATGACTCGGTTTTGTGATATGAATTAAATATAGATCTCCGCTGGGGTTTTCGATGGATTTTATCGATAATGTCTGGCTTCGTCCAAGAAAAGCGATGGCACCCCAAGTTATAATACATAGCGCTCCAAGTGTTGATAGAATGATAATAAACATTTTTTTACCTCTTTTCATTTTTTATGACTCCTGTTCTTAATTTTATGAATGAACTATAAAATAATTCATTCATATCTTTTTAAAAAATAAAGAAAACCATTTTCTTTATTTTAGAACTCCTTTTATGAAGTTGGTTGCAAGTATTTCAACAGTTTTGCCAATATCTGGAAAATCTTTTTCCGTGATATGCATATCCATGTAGTAAAATAGGTTGTAAACTTGTAAAATATCTTGAATCTTTTCTGGCGAGTACCCTTCAGCCTGCATACGATTTGTAAAAGTTTTAACTAAAAACTGATGAAATGGATTTGCGACTTTGCCTACTTCCGAGGAATAGTAGCTGTGCAACTCATCTGCGATGGCAGGATTGTACCATTCTGCAAGGATTTTATTGGAAGAAACGAGAGTTCTGGACTGAGCAAATAGTTGACCAATGAGGTCGATCATGTCAATTTCCCAATCCAGTTCTTCGATCATAGCTTGGCGAACACGGTTGTTTTCATCTATATAGATGTCTAGAAAAATGGCTTCTTTACTCTCGTAATAGTTATAAAAAGAACCAACTGCAACACCAGCTTGCCTAGCAATTTCTGAAATTCCTGTTGCCTTGTAACCTTTTTTCGAAAAAACTTCATAGGCTGCTGTTTTTAGAGCTTGTTTTTTGTCCAATATGATTTGACCTCCTTTGTTTTATGAATGAATAAATTGATTTGTTCATTCATATTCTAACAAATCATGGCTAGCTTGTCAATAAGAAGGCTAGATTTATTAAATAAGTTAAAGAAACGCTAACAAAATGAGCACAAAAAGGAAAATATAGGATAAGGCTGGAACTATAGTTAAAAATAAGGTATGATATCAGTGGGAATGTTCTCTATTTAGCATCTGTTTTCTGATCTGGATTTGGGAAATAGGCTGCTAAACAGTATGAGATACTGATCCGTAAATCTGATATGAAGGGTTTTGATACTTTGAGAAATAGCAAAGGAGGAGCGCATGCACAAGATTTTACTAGTAGAAGATGACCAAGTTATTCGACAACAAGTGGGAAAACTGCTTTCTGAGTGGGGTTTTGAGGTCGTTTTGGTAGAGGACTTTATGGAAGTCTTGAGCTTATTTGTCCAGTCAGAACCTCATTTGGTCCTCATGGATATTGGTCTGCCTCTTTTTAATGGTTACCACTGGTGTCAGGAGATTCGTAAGATTTCTAAGGTGCCCATCATGTTTCTGTCTTCGAGAGATCAGGCGATGGATATCGTCATGGCGATCAATATGGGGGCAGATGACTTTGTGACCAAGCCTTTTGACCAGCAGGTGCTCCTTGCCAAGGTTCAGGGCTTGTTGCGCCGTTCCTATGAATTTGGGCGGGATGAAAGTCTGCTGGAGTATGCGGGTGTGATCCTCAATACCAAGTCTATGGACCTGCACTATCAGGGGGAAGTTCTGAGTTTGACCAAGAATGAATTTCAGATTTTACGAGTCTTGTTTGAGCATGCGGGCAATATCGTGGCGCGTGATGACCTGATGCGGGAACTCTGGAACAGCGACTTTTTTATCGATGACAATACCCTGTCTGTTAATGTGGCTCGTTTGCGCAAAAAGCTTGAGGAACAAGGATTAGCTGGCTTTATCGAAACCAAGAAAGGGATAGGTTACGGACTGAAACATGCTTGATTGGAAATCATTTTTTCTAGCCTATCTGCGTTCTCGCAGTCGCGTTTTTACCTATATTTTTTCATTAGGCTTTCTCGTCCTTCTCTTTCAGTTTTTATTTGCTAGTCTAGGAACTTATTTTCTTTATTTCTTTCTGCTAAGTAGTTTTTTGACCTTCTTATTTTTGGCTTGGGATATATTTGCAGAAGCTCAGGTTTACCGGCAGGAAATACTCTATGCTGAGCGAGATCCCAAGTCTCCTCTGGAATGTGCGCTGGCAGAAAAGCTCGAAGAGCGTGAATCTGAATTGTATCAAAAGAAGTCGGAAGCGCAGAGCAAGCTGACGGATTTGCTTGACTACTACACCTTGTGGGTTCACCAAATCAAGACCCCTATTGCGGCTAGTCGCCTTTTAGTAGCAGAAGTCTCTGATCGGGAGGTCAAGCAGCAGCTGGAACAGGAAATTTTCAAGATTGACTCCTATACCAACCTGGTTTTGCAGTACCTACGTTTAGAGAGCTTCCACGATGACTTGGTATTTGAACAGGTTCAAGTGGAGGACTTGATCAAGGAGATGGTTCGCAAGTACGCAATTTTCTTTATCCAAAAGGGCCTGACAGTCAATCTGCATGACCTTGATCAAACCATCGTGACCGATAAGAAGTGGTTGTTGGTCGTCATTGAACAAATCCTTTCAAACAGTCTCAAGTACACAAAGGAAGGTGGGCTAGAGATTTCTATGGAAGGTCAGGAGCTCTGTATCAAGGATACGGGGATTGGGATTAAAAACAGTGATGTGCTCCGAGTCTTTGAACGTGGTTTTTCAGGCTACAATGGGCGTTTGACCCAGCAGTCATCTGGACTTGGACTTTATCTATCTAAGAAAATTTCTGAAGAACTGGGTCACCAGATTCGCATCGAGTCTGAGGTCGGAAAAGGAACGATAGTAAGGATTAAATTCGTTGAAGTGAAGCTCGTTATTGAGTAAACATAAATGAGAAAAAGCCTCCGAATGGAGGCTTTTATGCTAGGCTCTTATACTCAATGAAAATCAAAGAGCAAACTAGGAAACTAGCCGCAGGCTGTACTTGAGTACGGCAAGGCGACGTTGACGTGGTTTGAATTTGATTTTCGAAGAGTATTATTTCTCAACGCGTGATTTGTTGGCAATATCAGTAAGGATAGCTTGAACAAAGTCATCGACTGAGACAGTTTGTGTTTCTTTTTGGCCGTAGCGACGAACATTGACTGTTCCGTCTTCCATTTCCTTGTCCCCAACGATCAATTGGTAAGGAATCTTGCTGGTTTGAGAAGCACGGATCTTGAACTGCATTTTTTCATTGCGCTCATCTACATCTGCACGGACACCACGGTCACGGAGTTTCTTAGCCACTTCCCATGCGTAGTCCACGTGTTTTTCGTTAGAAACAGGGATGAGAGTTACTTGGTGTGGTGCAAGCCATGTTGGGAAGGCACCCTTGTAGTTCTCAATCAAGATAGCTGTGAAGCGTTCCATAGTTGAAATAACCCCACGGTGAATCATAACTGGACGGTGTTCTTCACCGTCAGCTCCGATATATTTGAGGTCGAAGCGTTCTGGGAGCAAGAAGTCAAGCTGGATAGTTGAAAGGGTTTCTTCTTTTCCGAGAGCTGTCTTAACTTGGATATCCAATTTTGGTCCGTAGAAGGCTGCTTCACCTTCAGCTTCAAAGTAGTCAACACCCATTTCATCAAGTGCTGCACGAAGCATGGTTTGGGCATTTTCCCACATCTCATCGTTGTCAAAGTACTTGTGAGTATCTTGAGGGTCACGAAGAGAGAGACGGAAGCGGTATTCAGTCAAGTTGAAGTCTTCATAAACATCGATAATCAACTGAAGGGCACGTTGGAATTCTTCTTGGATTTGTTCTGGAGTAACAAAGAGGTGACCGTCGTTGAGTGACATCTCACGCACACGTTGAAGACCAGTCAAAGCACCTGATTTTTCATAGCGGTGCATCATACCGATTTCAGCGATACGGATTGGCAATTCACGGTAGGAGTGAATATGGTGTTTGAAGACTTGGATATGGTGAGGGCAGTTCATTGGACGAAGAACAAATTCTTCCCCGTCCCCCATGTCCATGGTTGGGAACATATCTTCTTGGTAATGATCCCAGTGGCCAGAAGTCTTGTAAAGCTCTACAGAAGCAAGTGGTGGAGTGTAAACGTGTTGATAGCCAGAAGCCAACTCTTTGTCGACGATGTAGCGTTCCAATTCACGACGGATAGTCGCACCGTTTGGCAACCAGAATGGAAGTCCTTGACCAACTTCTTGAGAAATCATGAAGAGGTCAAGCTCTTTACCAAGTTTACGGTGGTCACGTTCCTTAGCTTCTTCACGCATTTGAAGGTAGTTTTTCAAGTCTTTCTTGTCAAACCAAGCTGTACCGTAGATACGTTGCATCATCGCGTTGTCGCTATTTCCACGCCAGTATGCACCTGCTACATGAAGAAGGTGGAAGATTTGGATACGGCCTGTTGATGGAACGTGAGGTCCACGGCAGAGGTCCACGTATTCACCTTGACGGTAGATGGTCAAACCACCCTCGTCTTCAGAGTGTTCTTCAATCAATTCCAACTTGTAAGGGTCGTTTTTGAAGATTTCACGCGCTTCATCTTTGGTTACTTCCTCACGAATAGATGGGAAGTTTTCTTTAACGATCTTTTGCATTTCTTCTTCGATACGAGGCAGGTCTTCGTTGGAGATTTGACCAGCCTGATTGTCCGTATCATAGTAGAAACCATCTTCAATAGCTGGACCAACTCCCAAGTGAATGTCTGGGAAAAGGCGACGAGCTGCTTGGGCGAACAAGTGGGCAGCTGAGTGGCGCAAGATTGGAAGGGCATCTTCGTGATCAGGTGTCACGATTTCGATGCTTCCATCTTCAGTGATAGCACGAGTCGTGTCGATGAGTTTGCCGTTGAATTTACCAGCGAGAGCTTTTTTAGCTAGAGAATTGCTGATAGATTGGGCAATTTCAAAAGTAGTAACGCCAGATTCGAATTCACGAACAGCGCCATCTGGGAAAGTAATCTTAATCATGGTTTTCTCCTTAAAAATTAATCATATTTTATAACTGAGGTTTGAAGAAGTGGGAAACTAGATATCAACAAAGAATAATAGCAGTCGATTTGCTAAATCAATTTCATTTTAACTTTTTCAGTCTGAAAATAAAGAAAAGCGTAGAAATACATAGATAGCATACCAAGGAAAGAATGAGAGACAGGTATTCCTCCTGAGTCATCTCACCTCTCATGTATATCCATATTGGATAGCTTTTTATCGCATTGACCAAATAGATACCAGCTGTTAAACTGAAAAGATATCCTGTTATAATGAGTTTCTTGTTGTTGAAAAACATTAAGATACCAAGAAAAGGGGCAAGGAATGGTAAGAGAGGAATGAGTAGAAAAAATGAAAAGACGACAATATTTTCCGTCCCCCATAGACTGAGCGTATTCATTAGCCAGACATAGAGTAAAAGGAAGGTACAAGTGATCATCCAAGATAATATTTTCTTCAAATCTATCACCTCATTTCAGCTCTTGGCTAAATTTCATCTTAACTTTGTCGTTAATACTCTCCAAACAAAAAACGACATCCTAAAAGGACGTCGCAACGTGGTTCCACCTTCATTTATGTTCCTCAAAAAAGAGGGACACCTATGATTGGCTTTAACGTGGCCACCGTTTTATGTTTGCATAAAAGTCAGTAGAGTAGTATCAGTTTAGGCTTTCTATGCGTTTCCAGCAACCACGCACTCTCTAGTAGAAAGGGACTAAGTGACTTGTCTCTATGCATTATTATAGCATGATTGCGAGAATTTTCAAGGTTTTTGTATAATTTTTTTGTTTTTCGCTCTCTGGAAGAGATGCTTGATCCCCACACCAGCAGCCAAGCCAAGTAGGGCAAAGAGCTCATAGGCTAGGAAGTAAAGCAGGATGAACTCGCCAAAGGTGATGATGGTAAAGCAATAGAGCAGACCAATACCGAGTAGCCACCAAAGTGAGAAATGAAATCGATAGCTATAAAGTAGCGATACGATAAAGGTTACCAGAGGTGAAAAGAGGATGATGTTGTAAATGTACAGTCCCTTCAGTGTATATGGGTCAGAGATGAGTAGTGAGAATAGCTCATAGAGGGGCCAGTAAAAAAAGAAAGTGACAAGGTAGTATGGGATATACTTAAGATAATTCCACATGGCAATAGTCCTCCAATCTGGAAAAATTGAGAGATATTGTATACAACATAATCCTAAATGAAGGGGAAATCTCTACTTATATTATAGCACGATTTGGAGGCTCTTACAATTTAATCCAGTGATCAGTGATAGTGATCTTTTCGAGTGTTTTCTGCTATAATACTAACAAAAGAAGTAAGAGAGAATGAGGAGAAAGAATGACCAAAATAGCAGTTCTTTCAGACATACATGGAAATACGACAGCTTTGGAAGCTGTTCTGACTGATGCTAAAGCAGCAGAGGTAGACCAATACTGGCTTTTAGGGGATATTCTGATGCCAGGAACAGGACGTAGAAGGATATTGGACCTCTTAGCAAGTTTGCCTATTACAGTAAGAGTTCTGGGAAATTGGGAGAATAGTCTCTGGCGAGGCCTGCATCGCAAGTTAGATCCTACAAAAGCGAGTCATCGTTATCTCCTGCGTCAAAGTCAGTACATCTTAGAGGAGGTCAGCCCTGAAGAAATCGAAGATCTCAATAATCAACCCATGCAAGTTCATCGTCAGTTTGGTGATTTGATGGTAGGAATCACTCACCATCTCCCTGATAAAAACTGGGGTAGAGAGTTGATTCATATGGGAAAGCAAGAAGATTTTGATAGATTGGTGACGAATCCACACGCCTCTATCGCAGTATATGGCCATATTCATCAACAGTTGCTTCGTTACGGAAGTGATGGACAGTTGATTCTTAATCCAGGTTCCATTGGACAACCTTTCTTTCTAGATGCGAAGTTGCGTAAGGACTTGCGTGCTCAGTATATGATTTTAGAGTTTGATGAAGCAGGTTTGTCTGATGTTGATTTTCGTCGTGTGGATTATGATGTAGAAGCTGAATTGCAGTTGGCTAAGGATTTGAAGCTCCCCTATTTTCAGGTCTACTATGAAAGTTTGGTAAATGGGATTCACCATACTCATAATCACGAATTGTTAGGTCAGATTAGTGAACAAGAAGGTTATGATCAGGATGTTGAACTCTGGATGGAAAGAGACAAGAAAGATTGGTTTTAAGAGGACTTCTAGCTTGAAATCAGATAGTCTAGTGACTGTTGTTTTCCGATAAGTCGAACTGGATACGAATTGACGGCTTCTCAAATTTATGTTAGAATAACGGAATATAACTAATTTGAATCTCATACTAATTGATATTCAAAATAAGAGGAGACAGATAATGAAACCAGAAGAGTTACACGCTATTGCCTCGGAGTTGGGCTTGCAATTTGACGAAGATTCGCGTAGTATTTATGGCACGCAGTCAGGTTATTTACTTTTCCTGCAAGAAACTGATGTGAAAAATCAGTTTCGACTTTGTGTCAGTGTGAGTTTAAATGGCAATCCTGCGGATTCAGAAGAAAACGAATTGGTTTGGGATGAGTTTAAGAGTGAATCTCTTCCAAACTTGTCGACCTTGTCCATCAACCAGTACCTTGTTTCTTTTGTCGTAAAAGGTGCCATGCGCAAATCAAAAACAATCGAAAAGTTACAGACGCTCATAACAGACCTCGTAGCATTCCTTGAAATCCATCATTTCGTCCAAGTCTGTGCCTATAGCGGTCAGGAGGGTCCCGTTGGTCTCTATCAATTAGGTGATTCAATTTTCCTTATCAACGAGGAAAGCTATCAATTGCTAAAGAGCAATCTTCAGATTGAGGTGGATTCTTATCAAAATCAAAAGGAAAATGTTCTTCTTGGAGCAGTTGGTGCCTTGCTAGGAGCCTTGATTGGTGGAGCAGTTGCTCTATTCATCGCACGCCTAGGTTATGTAGCTATGGTAGCAGGTATTGTTCTGGGGATTTGTACCATTAAAGGATATGAAATCCTTGGAAGAAAGATATCTCGAAAGGGGATTGTAATTTCCTCTATTTGGATGGTGATTACTGTCTTTCTAGTGAATCAAATTGATTTGGCGATGGAAGTCGTTTCCAAACTAGGGGTTGAGTTTGCCTTTGCTTTCCGAGCGGTGAATGAATTAATCTTTAACGGTGATTTCCCAAAAAATTATTTTTATAATCTAGCTATGTTAGCTGTGTTTACCTTAGTTGGTGCTGGGGCGTCTATCAGCTCGGTTTGGTCAAGTCATAAAACAAAAGGGATTGTCCGTAAAATTGCATAAAAAATAAGTCTTTGTATGCCCTCTACCGTTCTGGTTGTCAAGAGGGATACAGGACTTTTTGCATGGAGAAGGTAATCATTCGTTAATATTTGACAGGATAAGCAAATAAGGTATAATGTTTATACGGGAAAAGATGAATAAAATATCAATGAAAGGAGAAGAAGATGCAAATTTCAAGCCGATTTACAATTGCGACTCATATGATGATTATTATTGCAATGCAGGATACAGAAAGTAAAGTAACCAGCGATTTTCTTGCGGCCAGTGTCGGAGTCAATCCAGTCATTATCCGTAAGACTTTATCGCAACTCAAAAAAGCAGGGTTGATCTCAGTTGCTCGTGGTACGGGAGGAACTGAGATAATAAAAGACCTTCAAGAGATCAGTTTGTTGGATGTCTACCAAGCTGTAGAGTGTTTAGGAAAATCCGGCAAGCTCTTTAGTTTCCATGACAATCCAAATCCTAATTGCCCAATTGGTGCGAATATCCATGCGGTCTTGGACCAAAAGTTGTTCGATGTTCAAGCAGCTATGGAGAACCAACTTCGTCAGACAAGTCTGGCTCAGGTTGTAGCAGATGCTCAGAATAAACTGTTTAAGTAAGAGGACTAAGGTTCTCTTTTTCTATTGCTATAATTATGGTACAATGTAGTCATCAAAGGAGGAGACTATGTACTTTATCACAGGATTTTTTGTCCTACTTTTTCTCGTTTCGTTTTTAAGGGACAATCGCAGTCTCTGGAATCCAGCTCTCTTGCTTTTGTCTCTGCTCTTTTCTTATATGTCCATTGCCAATCTTTTTTACGAAGCTGGGCAGAAAGAAGTGCACATGGTTTTCTTTGCAGGGATTTTTCTCCTGCTGCCTCTTTTAGTTTTTCTAAGTGGTTTTTTCCTTATTTATAATGGATTTGTGTTATTGAAAAAAGAAGGAAAATCCAAGGCAAATTATTTGTCTCTAGGATTAGGCTGCGTGATTCTATTCTTTTTTGTGATCATGGCGATTCGAGTGAGCGATACCAAGGGCTTGTTCTACACCAATCATCTAGTGAATATTATCTTTTTCTTTTTGATTTATTCGTATTTGATTTTTGGTTTTGCCTTTGCAGGATTTCTGCTTTATTCCATTCTGTATCTTTTCATTCCTAAGAAAAAATATTATGATTTTATCATCATTCACGGAGCAGGCTTGTTGAATGGAGAAAAAGTCACTCCCTTACTGAAGAGTCGCATTGACAAGGCAGTAGAAGCTTATCACCAGTCTCTCAATCCCAATGTTAAAATCATCGCAAGTGGTGGTCAAGGTGGGGATGAGAAGATTTCCGAGGCTCAGGCAATTTGTAATTATTTGCTGGAAGAGACGGATGTTCCGAGAGAAGCGATTCTCCTAGAGGAAGACTCAACGACGACCTATGAGAATCTTCTCTTCTCAAAAGAAATGGGAGAGAAGCTGGTGGCCAGTCCACGTTTTCTCTTTGTGACCAATGATTACCATGTTTTTCGTACCAGTACCTATGCTCGCCGTATTGGGATGAAGGGAGATGGTCTTGGTTGCCGTACAGCCGCCTACTATATCCCATCGGCCTTTATCAGAGAATACATTGCTCTATGTGTGAAGATGAAATGGCTTTTTATCGCTTTCTATGTTTTGTTGATTTTAGCTCTGATTTTCTCCTATAGAGGTGTTCTATGGTAATCAAAAAATCAGCTCTCCATTTTTGCGGAGAGCTGATTTTTATTCCGCAGCTTGTTGCCAACGTTTTGCTAGCTTATGAGACAGGCTAGAAATGGCAAAGTTAAAGATAAAGTAAATCAAGGCAATCAGGATATAAAGACTAAAGACCTGCTCTGGTTCGAAATAGCGTCCCATGAGAATTTGACTGGCTCCAAAGAGTTCTTGTAGAGCGATAACAGAGTAGAGAAGGCTGGTATCCTTAATCACAGTTACAAACTGAGAAATGATAGCTGGCAACATTTTACGGATCGCTTGTGGGAGAATAATGTAGTAGAGGATTTGCGCAGAGGTGAATCCTTGCGACATTCCTGCTTCGTACTGGCCCTTGTCCACGGCATTGAGACCGCCTCGGATAATCTCAGCCAGGGCTGCTGAGGTAAAGAGGGTAAAGGCTGTAATACCAGCTGGTGTGGACTTCATCTTAAACACCAAAAAGATGGTGAAAATCCAGAGGAGGTTGGGAACGTTACGTACAAACTCGATATAAATGCTGGAGATGATCCGTAAGACAGGATTTTTCCCATTTCTCATGACGGCTAGTACTGTTCCGATAAGGGTCGAGAGGACGATAGCAATCAGAGAAATGTAGAGGGTCAAGCCAAATCCTTTAAAGATAAAGACTAGGTTATCTGGGGTCAAAACTTCTAAAATAGATTCCATAGTAACCTCCTAAAGTGAATAGGCTTTTTTGTTGGCTTGCTCCATCTTGCGACCAAACTGGGCAACAGGGAAGCATAGGGCAAAGTAGAGAAGAGCAGCGCCTAAAAAGGCTGGGATATAGTTTCCGTTGAGAGCCGACCAAGACTTGGTCACAAACATCAAGTCTACTCCAGAGATGATGGCAACTGTAGAGGTGTTCTTGATGAGATTGACGATTTGGTTGGTCAAAGGTGGGAGAATGATACGGAAGGCCTGAGGCAAGATAATCAAGCGCATGGCACTGATATAGGTAAAACCTTGGGACAAGGCGGCTTCCATTTGACCGCTAGGAATAGACTGAATCCCTGAACGAATAACCTCAGCGATATAAGCGCCGTGATAGAGTCCCACGCAGAGTACAGCTGTCCAATAAATCGGAATCATGATGGTGTGGTCACTGATAAGAGGTAAACCATAAAAGACGATGACAAACTGCACCAAGAGGGGAGTATTTTGGTAAAATTCGACAAAGATACGAGCCAAAACACGCAAGACTGGGCGTTTGCTTGTTGACATGGCTCCAAAGAAGATGCCCAAAACCATGGCGAGGATAAAGGAACCAATCGCTAGGGCAAGAGTGAAGAGGAAACCATTGAAAAATTGTCCAAAATCCTGAAAATAGGCTGTCCAAGATGATAAATCTGTCATGGGGTGTCCTCCTTAATCTGCAGTATGGCTAGATGGTTTGAGCTTGTAACGGTCATAAAGTTTCTGCAAACTACCGTCCTTGGTCCATTTAGTGACCAAGCTATCAAGATAATCGTTGAGCTCGGTGTTTGATTTCTTGGTAACAATACCGTAGTCAGATGGCTTGAAACTATCATCTAGTAGTTCTGTCCGTTTACTAATGTAGCCAGAGAGGATAGAGCGGTCCACGGAAAAGGCATCAATACGGTGAGCGTGAAGGGAAGTAATCAATTCTGGATAGGAACCAAGTTCTACGAATTTAAACTTCAGACCTTTCTTTTTACCCAGTTCAGTAATCAGGCGTTGGGTGATGGAACCTTGGGCAACCCCAATGGTTTTGCCGTTTAGGTCCTCAATGCTTTTGATGTTGGCGGATTTATTGACCAAAAAACCAGAAGCATCCGTGTAGTAGGGACTGGTGAAATTGTATAATTTTTTACGTTCGTCTGTGATGGTGAAGGTTGCGATATCCATGTCGACCTGTTCGTTGTCTAGTAGTGGACCGCGGGTTTGAGCGGTAACAGGAACGTAGCGAACCTTGACTTTGAGTTCGTCTGCAATCATCTTGGCAAGGTCCGTTTCGATACCAGAATAAGTCCCTGTCTTGGGATCCTTGTAGCCAAAATTAGGAACGTCTTGTTTGACACCGACAACTAGTTCGCCTCTTTTTTGAATGTCTGCGACGCTGGTATCAGCCTGAACTGGTTTGGCAGCAGCAAGGCTGAAAAGGCTAATCAATAATGCGGATAAAAAGAATTTCTTTTTCATAGGCGCCTCCTTATTTGACTTTGTCACTTTCGTGGTTGATAATTTTGCTGAGGAATTGTTGGGCACGAGGTTCGCTTGGGTTGTCAAAAAAGTCATCGACATCTGTCGTATCTACCAAAACTTCTCCGTCTGCCATAAAGATGATGCGGTCCGCAACCTCTCGAGCAAAGCCCATTTCGTGGGTAACGATGATCATATTCATCCCGTCATGTGCTAGTTTTTGCATAACTGCTAGTACATCACCGATAGTCTCAGGGTCAAGAGCAGATGTTGGCTCATCAAAGAGGAGGAGCTCCGGATGCATAGCGAGTCCGCGTGCAATGGCAATCCGTTGTTTTTGTCCACCAGATAGCATGGCCGGATAAGAATCTTTCTTGTCCCACATGTTTACAAATTCCAGATATTTTTGGGCGGTTTTTTCAGCTTCTTTTTTATCAATTCCTAGAACTTTAATGGGCGCAAGTGTCACGTTTTCTAACACATTTTTGTGTGGATAAAGGTTAAAATGTTGAAAAACCATGCCGACTTCCTTACGAAGAGGAACTAAATCTTTCTGGCTAGCACCTGCTACTTGGTGTCCATTGACTAGGAGACTTCCTTTGTCAACAGCCTCTAAACCATTGATCGTACGGATAAGAGTGGACTTCCCAGAACCAGAAGGTCCAAGCAGGACAACAACTTGTCCTTTTTCAAAACGGAGATTGATGTCGCGGAGTGCGTGATAGTCTCCGTAATATTTTTCGACGTTTTTAAATTCTACTAAAGCCATGAGAGATCTCCTTTGTGTTAGATTTTATAACATGATTCTACAACAAAAGAATGTTCTTGTCAAATCATATCTGAAAAAATTCACTAAAATGTTATAAAAAAGCAATCTGGATAGAGAAAATGCCTAAATCATGTTATAATGAAACGATAGAATTCTTAGAAAGAGTGGATGTTTTTTTGATAACTCCTACTTATGAATGGCAGTTTGCCCCGCAGGTTGAAGATGCGGATTTTACAAAGATAGCCAAGAAGGCTGGACTGGGTCCTGAGGTGGCTCGGTTATTATTTGAAAGAGGGATTCAGAATGAAGAAAGTCTAAAGAAGTTTTTAGAACCTTCTTTGGGAGACTTGTATGATCCCTATCTGCTCCATGATATGGATAAGGCAGTGGAACGGATTCGTCAGGCCATTGAAGAAGGGGAAAACATTCTCATCTATGGAGACTACGATGCGGATGGTATGACTTCAGCTTCGATTGTGAAGGAAAGTTTGGAACAGCTTGGTGCTGAGTGCCGTGTTTACCTACCCAATCGTTTTACCGATGGCTATGGTCCAAATGCCAGTGTTTATAAATACTTTATCGAGCAAGAGGGAATTTCCTTGATTGTGACGGTGGATAATGGGGTTGCAGGTCACGAAGCAATTGAACTGGCCCAGTCTATGGGAGTGGATGTCATTGTGACCGACCACCATTCCATGCCGGAAACCCTTCCTGATGCCTTTGCGATTGTTCACCCTGAGCATCCGGGTGCGGACTATCCCTTCAAACAGTTAGCTGGTTGTGGAGTGGCTTTCAAGCTAGCTTGCGCCCTTTTGGAAGAAGTGCAAGTAGAATTGCTTGATTTGGTTGCCATCGGAACCATTGCTGATATGGTGAGCTTGACGGATGAGAATCGCATTTTGGTCCAATATGGTCTGGAAATGTTGGGACATACTCAGCGCAACGGTCTGCAAGAAATGCTAGATATGGCTGGGATTGCTGCGAACGAAGTGACAGAAGAAACGGTTGGCTTCCAGATTGCTCCTCGTTTAAATGCCTTGGGGCGATTGGATGATCCCAATCCTGCCATTGATTTGCTGACTGGGTTTGACGATGAGGAAGCACATGAGATTGCCCTCATGATTCATCAGAAAAACGAAGAGCGCAAGGAAATCGTCCAATCTATCTATGAAGAAGCTAAGACCATGGTGGATCCTGAGAAGAAGGTCCAGGTCTTGGCCAAGGAAGGCTGGAATCCTGGCGTTCTGGGTATCGTTGCTGGTCGTTTGTTGGAAGAACTAGGGCAGACAGTTATCGTTCTTAATATAGAAGATGGTCGTGCCAAGGGTAGCGCTCGTAGTGTGGAAGCAGTCGATATTTTTGAAGCTCTGGATCCCCATCGAGATCTCTTCATCGCATTTGGCGGCCATGCTGGTGCAGCTGGAATGACGCTGGAAGTGGAGAAACTTTCAGATTTATCTCAAGTATTGGAAGACTATATCCATGAAAAAGGCGCAGATGTTAGTGGTAAGAATAAGTTAAATCTAGATGAAGAGCTAGACTTGGAGACGCTTAGCTTGGAAACGGTCAAAAGCTTTGAACGCTTGGCACCTTTTGGAATGGACAATCAGAAACCTGTCTTTTATATCAAGGATTTTCATGTCGAAAGTGCCAGAACCATGGGAGCAGGCAATGCCCACCTCAAACTAAAAATTTCCAAGGGTGAGGCGAGTTTTGAAGTGGTGGCCTTTGGACAAGGTAGATGGGCAACAGAATTTTCTCAAACCAAGAATCTAGAATTAGCAGTCACCTTGTCTGTCAACCAATGGAATGGGCAAACTGCCCTCCAGTTGATGATGGTAGATGCGCGTGTGGAAGGTGTTCAACTCTTTAACATTCGTGGGAAAAATGCAGTCTTGCCAGAAGGGGTTCCAGTCTTGGATTTCTCTGGAGAGGTGCCAGATTTAGCGAATAGTGAAGCGGTTGTTGTGAAAAATATTCCGGAAGATATTACCTTGCTGAAGGCCATTTTTCAGGAACAGGATTTCTCAGCTGTCTATTTCAAAAACGACATCAACAAGGCCTATTATCTGACAGGTTATGGAACTAGAGAACAGTTTGCAAAATTGTACAAGACTATTTACCAGTTCCCAGAGTTTGATATTCGCTACAAGCTCAAAGATTTGGCGACTTATCTCAATATCCAACAAATCTTGCTGGTCAAGATGATCCAAGTATTTGAAGAGCTGGGCTTTGTGACGATCAAAGATGGTGTCATGACAGTCAATAAAGAAGCGCCGAAAAGGGAAATTGGTGAAAGTCAGATTTACCAAAATCTCAAACAGACCGTTAAAGACCAAGAAATGATGGCGCTGGGGACAGTGCAAGAAATGTATGATTTTTTAATGGAGTAATAGATAGAAAGGGACTGAGATGACCTATCTCGGTCTCTTTTTGTCGGATAAATGCTTGGTGTGGGAGTGGTTGAGAAGACGGTCTTTTGAGTGGTTTACTGATGTAAAGATTAGGGGAATGATTCATTTTTATTCTCTTCTATCACTTTATACGATGTCTGCTTTTAAACCTTATGTAGTAAAAGTATAAATTTTTGTAACATGACTAAAATATAACTCTAAACTAACTGACATGTAAATCAAGTATGATTTTCTTATCAAGAAAATATAAGGGGAACCTAGTTATGAAAAAAACAGTTACGAAACTGACTCTTGGTTTGACTTCTACGGCTATTTTAGCTACAGTTGGGGCTCAAACTGTTCATGCGAACTCTTACGTTGTCCAAGATGGTGATTCATTTTATGCCATTGCAACTGCAAACGGCATGGATCCGCATGAGTTGGCAGCTTTGAATGGAAAAACTATCTTTGACACTATCCACCCAGGCGATGTATTGGAAGTGAGTGGTTCCGCTCAGGCTAGCTCTGCCTACAGTGCTCCAGCTAGTACTGCGAATGTGGTATCAGATACAGAGGATGTTGTCGAAAAGACTCCTACAAACTATGGAAACTCTTATCCTGTTGGTCAGTGTACATGGGGCGTGAAAGAATTGGCGCCTTGGGCTAGCAACTGGTGGGGAAATGCTAACACGTGGGCAATCTACGCGAGTGCTCAAGGCTATAAGACAGGAAGTGTTCCAGTAGTAGGAGCAATCGCCGTTTGGGACGGTGGTGAATATGGACACGTTGCTTATGTAACAGATGTTCAAAGTGAAAACTCTATCCAGGTATTGGAAGCAAACTACAGACGTCAAAAGCAGATTGCAAATTATCGTGGCTTCTTTAATCCACACGAATTTTTAGGAAACGTCACTTATATCTATCCAAACTAAAGATGATAAAAAGATTTAGAATTTCTAAGTCTTTTTTCTTTTTGAAGAAATTTCCTATCGTTAAGCTCCATCTTGGTGGATAATTGCTGAAAAATTTTTAGATTCTGTAGCGAACAGGAAAATCTCGCTTTTGAATGTAGATAAACCATGTCTTTGTAGAAAATAGTTCTCAAGTCGAGAGGTAAAAGCAAGTTTTTTTGAACTAAAAGAGAAATTTAGGGTTCGAGAAAGGTATCTGAAATCAAATTGATTAAGAAATCCATATTTTTTATGGTACAATCGTTCCATTATCTTCGTTGAAGCCTCTAAAAGAGAAGTCAAAGTAAAAAGATTTGATTCACAGTAGTGACTAATCTCTAGTTAAAAACCTATCTTCGTTTTGAAAATAATCAAAAAAATGGTATAATGGTAGGAAAAGATTCGGCTGAAAGTTTTAGAACTTTTAGAATAAAAGGGTAAATTCACCCTATAATCAAGATAAATGAAGTTTCGGAGGAAAAATGAGTAATATTAGTTTAACAACACTAGGTGGTGTACGAGAAAATGGTAAAAATATGTACATCGCTGAAATCGATGGTTCTATTTTTGTTTTGGATGCTGGGCTTAAATACCCTGAAAATGAACAGCTTGGAGTTGACGTCGTTATTCCAAATATGGACTATCTTTTTGAAAATAGCGATCGTATCGCTGGGGTCTTTTTGACCCACGGACATGCGGATGCCATTGGTGCCCTGCCTTATCTTTTGGCAGAGGCTAAGGTGCCTGTGTTTGGTTCTGAGTTGACCATTGAGTTGGCCAAACTCTTTGTCAAAGGAAATGATACGGTTAAGAAATTCAATGACTTCCATGTGATTGATGAAGATACGGAGATCGACTTTGGAGGGACTGTGGTTTCCTTCTTCCGTACAACTCACTCCATCCCAGAAAGTTTGGGAATAGTCCTGAAAACAGCTGAAGGTAGCATCGTTTATACAGGGGACTTCAAGTTTGACCAGACAGCTAGCGAATCCTATGCGACGGATTTTGCTCGTTTGGCAGAGATTGGTCGTGATGGTGTCTTGGCGCTCCTCAGTGATTCAGCCAATGCTGATAGCAATATCCAGGTGGCGAGCGAGAGTGAAGTTGGGGATGAAATTACTCAGACCATTGCAGACTGGGAAGGTCGTATCATTGTTGCAGCAGTTGCCAGCAACCTCTCTCGTATCCAGCAGGTTTTTGATGCTGCAGCAGATACAGGTCGCCGAGTTGTTTTGACTGGATTTGATATTGAAAATATCGTCCGCACTGCGATTCGACTCAAAAAATTATCTCTAGCTAATGAAAGTCTCTTGATCAAACCAAAAGAAATGTCTCGTTTTGAAGACCATGAGTTGATTATCCTTGAGACGGGCCGTATGGGTGAGCCTATTAATGGACTTCGCAAGATGTCTATTGGTCGCCACCGCTATGTGGAAATCAAAGATGGAGACTTGGTCTATATCGTAACGACTCCATCTATCGCCAAAGAAGCTGTCATGGCGCGTGTAGAGAACATGATCTACCAAGCTGGTGGTGTGGTGAAACTCATTACCCAAAGCTTGCGAGTATCCGGACACGGGAATGCGCGTGATTTGCAGTTGATGATCAATCTTTTGCAACCAAATTACCTCTTCCCTATCCAAGGGGAGTATCGTGAGTTGGATGCGCATGCCAAGGCTGCCATGGCAGTTGGAATGTTGCCAGAGCGTATCTTCATCCCTAAAAAGGGAACGACCATGTCTTATGAACATGGGGACTTTGTCCCAGCTGGAGCAGTTTCTGCAGGGGATGTCTTGATTGACGGAAATGCCATCGGGGATGTTGGAAATGTGGTCCTTCGTGACCGTAAGGTCTTGTCAGAGGATGGAATCTTTATCGTGGCGATCACTGTCAACCGTCGTGAGAAGAAAATTGTGGCCAAGGCCCGTGTTCACACGCGTGGATTTGTTTATCTCAAGAAGAGTCGTGACATTCTCCGTGAAAGTTCAGAATTGATTAACCAAACGGTAGAAGAGTATCTTCAAGGTGACGACTTTGACTGGGCTGATCTCAAAGGGAAGGTCCGTGACAATCTGACCAAGTACCTCTTTGATCAAACCAAGCGTCGTCCAGCAATCTTGCCAGTCGTGATGGAAGCAAAATAATAAGCAACATACCTACAGAAAAAGTCGAATTTCGGCTTTTTCTTATAGAAATAGTATAAAGGAGAAAACCATGGCAGTTATGAATATCGAGTATTACTCTGAAGTTTTGGATATGGAGTGGGGCGTTACCGTACTCTATCCAGATGCTAGTCGGGTAACAGAATCAGAGTGCACAGATATTCCTGTTCTTTATCTTTTGCACGGAATGTCAGGAAACCAAAATAGCTGGCTCAAACGTACCAATGTCGAACGCTTGTTGCGTGGAACCAATCTCATTGTTATCATGCCCAATACTAGCAATGGCTGGTACACAGATACTCAGTATGGCTATAACTACTATACTGCTCTAGCAGAAGAACTCCCCCAAGTCATGAAACGTTTCTTCCCCAATATGACCAGCAAGCGGGAAAAGACCTTCATAGCAGGTCTCTCCATGGGAGGATATGGTTCCTTCAAACTCGCTCTATCGACAAATCGTTTTTCTCATGCGGCTAGTTTTTCTGGTGCGCTCAGTTTTCAAGAATTTTCTCCTGAAAGTCAGGATCTGGGGTCACTTGCCTACTGGCGAGGAGTTTTTGGAGAGATTAAAGACTGGACAGCTAGCCCTCATTCGCTTGAAAGCACGGCTGCAAAATCTGATAAAAAGACCAAACTATGGGCTTGGTGTGGGGAACAAGACTATCTTTACTCAGCCAATAACCTCGCAGTGAAAAACCTCAAAAAACTAGGTTTTGAGGTGACCTATAGTCATAGTCCAGGTAAGCACGAGTGGTACTACTGGGAAAAACAATTGGAGCGTTTTTTAGCTACTCTACCAATTGACTTTGTCTTGGAAGAACGTTTATCTTAGTTTTAGGTTTCTTTCAGCTTTCTTCAGTAAAATAGAGAATCTATCTTGATCAAGGAGAATGTGATTTCAAGATAGGTTCTTATTTTTATGAAAGGTGGGGCGTCATGTTCTGGATTATTCGATTATTCTTCCGATTTCTTTTGGGAATTTGGCGTTTCTTCTGGCGTCTGGTTTGGACTGTGGTCATTCTACTGATCATTGCCTTTGGAGTGGTTTGGTATCTGACAGGTGATTTTCATTCTGCGGTCAATCAGGTTGAAAAAATGAGCAAGATTGGTCAAGGTGGCTGGAATCAATGGAAGGAGACGGGAACGCTGGAAGTCTTGTCTCAGACAGACAGTCACCAACATGCAGAAGGCAAGTGGGCTCAAGCCTCAGCTCGCATCTATATTGAGCCTCAAATGGATGAAACCTTCCAAGGTGCCTATGCAGAAGCCATAAAAAACTGGAATCAAACGGGAGCCTTTACCTTTGAGGTGGTTGCGGATCCTAGCCAGGCAGATATTGTGGCAAGTGAGATGAATGATGGATCGACCGCTGTAGCAGGTCAAGCCGAGAGTCAAACCAATTTGTTAACCAAACAATTTATATCTGTAACGGTTCGCCTGAATCACTATTATCTATCCAATCCAAACTATGGTTATTCTTATGACCGAATCGTGCACACGGCGGAGCACGAGCTGGGGCATGCCATCGGTTTGGATCATACCAACGAGACTTCTGTCATGCAGCCAGCAGGTTCCTATTATGGGATTCAGCCTCAGGATGTGACAGCTGTTCAAGAACTCTATTCCAGTAGCGACTAGATGAAGTCGGTGCAATCTGAAAAGAAATCAAAGCTCCTCCAACAAGTGATTGGTGGGGCTTTTTGTTCGTCCTGTTACGGCCTTTTTGCTATAATGGAACTATGAATAACTTGATCAAATCAAAACTAGAGCTCCTACCGACCAGCCCTGGTTGTTACATTCACAAGGATAAAAATGGCACCATTATCTATGTAGGAAAGGCTAAAAATCTGCGCAACCGTGTGCGCTCCTATTTCCGTGGAAGTCACGATACCAAGACTGAGGCTCTGGTATCTGAAATTGTGGATTTTGAATTTATCGTCACTGAGTCCAATATTGAGGCACTTCTCCTAGAAATCAACCTGATCAAGGAAAATCAGCCCAAGTACAATATCATGCTCAAGGATGATAAGTCCTATCCTTTCATTAAAATCACCAATGAGCGTTATCCTCGATTGATTATCACCCGTCAGGTCAAAAAGGATGGTGGTCTTTATTTTGGTCCTTATCCAGATGTGGGGGCAGCCAATGAAATCAAGCGACTGCTGGATCGGATTTTTCCTTTTCGCAAGTGTACTAATCCACCGTCTAAGGTCTGTTTTTACTACCATATCGGCCAGTGTATGGCCCATACCATCTGTAAAAAAGATGAGTCCTATTTCAAGTCCATGGCTCAGGAGGTTTCTGATTTCCTAAAGGGACAGGATGACAAAATCATCAATGACCTCAAGGGCAAGATGGCAAAGGCAGCTCAAAGTATGGAGTTTGAACGTGCGGCGGAATACCGTGATCTGATTCAGGCCATTGGAACGCTTCGGACCAAGCAACGGGTTATGGCAAAGGATCTCCAAAATCGAGATGTCTTTGGCTACTATGTGGACAAGGGTTGGATGTGTGTTCAGGTTTTCTTTGTCCGTCAGGGAAAACTCATCGAGCGGGATGTCAATCTTTTCCCTTATTACAACGATCCGGATGAGGACTTCTTGACCTATGTGGGACAATTCTATCAAGAAAAATCCCACCTGGTTCCCAATGAGGTGCTGATTCCGCAAGATATCGATGAAGAAGCCGTTAAGGCCTTGGTGGATACCAAGATTTTCAAGCCCCAACGTGGAGAGAAAAAGCAGCTGGTCAATCTAGCCATAAAAAATGCCCGTGTTAGTCTGGAGCAGAAGTTCAATCTGCTGGAAAAATCTGTCGAAAAGACCCAAGGAGCTATTGAAAATCTGGGACGCTTGCTCCAAATCCCGACCCCAGTACGTATCGAGTCCTTTGATAACTCTAATATCATGGGAACTAGTCCTGTTTCAGCCATGGTGGTCTTTGTCAATGGCAAACCGAGTAAAAAAGACTACCGTAAGTACAAAATCAAGACTGTCATTGGACCTGATGATTATGCGAGTATGCGAGAGGTTATTCGCAGACGTTATGGTCGAGTTCAACGTGAGGGTTTAACCCCGCCAGATTTGATTGTCATTGATGGGGGGCAAGGTCAAGTCAATATCGCTAAGCAAGTTATTCAAGAAGAGCTAGGTTTGGATATCCCAATTGCAGGTCTGCAAAAGAATGACAAGCACCAAACCCATGAATTGCTCTTCGGAGATCCACTGGAAGTGGTGGAGTTGTCTCGCAATTCTCAGGAATTTTTCCTGCTTCAACGCATCCAAGATGAGGTGCACCGCTTTGCTATCACCTTCCACCGTCAACTGCGCTCAAAAAATTCCTTTTCTTCACAACTGGATGGGATTGACGGTCTGGGACCTAAACGCAAACAGAATCTCATGAAGCATTTTAAATCTCTGACTAAAATCAAGGAAGCTAGTGTGGATGAAATTGTCGAAGTGGGTGTGCCAAGAGCAGTCGCAGAAGATGTGAAAAGAAAGTTGAACCCTCAGGAAGAAGTGGAATTGGCTCAAGTAGCAGAAGAGAGAGTAGATTACCAAACGGAAGGAAACTATCATGAACCATAAAATCGCAATTTTATCAGATATTCATGGCAATGCGACGGCGCTAGAAGCAGTGATTGCAGATGCTAAAACTCAAGGAGCCAGTGAATATTGGCTCATGGGAGACATTTTCCTCCCTGGTCCAGGTGCAAATGATCTGGTTGCTCTGCTAAAGGATCTGCCTATCACAGCAAGTGTTCGAGGCAATTGGGATGATTGTGTCCTTGAGGCTTTAGATGGGCAATATGGCTTAGAAGACCCACAGGAAGTCCAGCTCTTGCGTATGACACAGTTTTTGATGGAGCGAATGAATCCTGCAACGATTGTCTGGCTACGAAGCTTGCCTATGCTGGAAAAGAAAGAAGTTGACGGACTGCGCTTTTCTCTCTCTCATAATTTACCTGACAAAAACTATGGGAGTGACTTACTGGTTGACAATGATACAGATAAATTTGACCAACTCCTAGATGATGAAGTTGACGTGGCAGTCTATGGTCATGTTCACAAGCAGTTGCTTCGTTATGGCAGTCAAGGGCAACAAATCATCAATCCAGGGTCGATTGGCATGCCCTATTTTAATTGGGAGGCGTTAAAAAATCACCGTGCCCAGTATGCCGTGATAGAAGTGGAAAATGGGGAATTGGTAAATATTCTATTCCGAAAAGTTTCCTATGATTATGAAGCAGAGTTAGAATTAGCCAAGTCCAAGGGTCTTCCTTTTATCGAAATGTATGAAGAACTACGTCGAGATGACAACTATCGAGGGCACAATCTAGAACTCTTAGCTAGTTTAATTGAAAAGCATGGGTATGTGGAGGATGTGAAAGAATTTTTGGAGGCTATAAAGTCAGAATATAAGGTAGACTAGTTTCTTTACCCCCTGAAAAATAGTTGGAACTGGATGAGGAAAAATCTGATTTTAATGATAAGTTTAAATCCAGGGCTTCATCCGTGTTCCAATTTCTTTCTATGAAAAATCTCTGCAAGCTCTTTCAAAATATGGTAGAATGGATGCAGTAGAATTAGAAAAGGAAATCGATTATGAAATTTCTTGAGTTAAATAAAAAACGTCATGCGACTAAGCATTTTACTGATAAACCAGTAGATTCCAAAGATGTGCGTACGGCTATCGAAATCGCAACATTGGCCCCAAGTGCACACAACAGCCAGCCATGGAAATTTGTGGTTGTTCGTGAGAAAAATGCTGAATTGGCAAAATTGGCTTATGGTTCGAACTTTGAACAGGTATCATCAGCGCCTGTAACCATTGCCTTGTTTACCGACACAGATTTGGCTAAACGTGCTCGTAAGATTGCCCGAGTTGGCGGCGCTAATAACTTCTCTGAAGAGCAACTTCAATATTTCATGAAGAATTTGCCTGCCGAGTTTGCGCGTTACAGTGAACAACAAGTCAGCGACTACCTAGCCCTCAATGCAGGTTTGGTTGCCATGAACTTGGTTCTGGCTCTGACAGACCAGGGAATCGGTTCTAACATTATCCTTGGATTTGACAAATCAAAAGCCAACGAAGTTTTGGACATTGAAGACCGATTCCGCCCAGAACTCTTGATTACAGTGGGTTACACAGATGAAAAATTGGAACCAAGCTACCGCTTGCCAGTAGATGAAATCATTGAGAAAAGATAGAAGGAAGAAAAAATGACAGCAATTGATTTTACAGCAGAAGTAGAAAAACGCAAAGAAGACCTCTTGGCTGACTTGTTTAGCCTTTTGGAAATCAACTCCGAACGTGACGATAGCAAGGCCGATGCTGAGCATCCATTTGGACCTGGTCCAGTAAAAGCCTTGGAAAAATTCCTTGAAATCGCAGACCGCGATGGTTATCCAACTAAAAATGTCGATAACTACGCAGGACATTTTGAGTTTGGTGAAGGAGAAGAAGTTCTCGGAATCTTTGCTCACATGGACGTGGTGCCAGCTGGTAGCGGTTGGGACACGGACCCTTATACACCAACTATCAAAGATGGTCGCCTTTATGCGCGTGGAGCTTCAGACGACAAGGGTCCAACAACAGCTTGTTACTATGGTTTGAAAATCATCAAAGAATTAGGTCTTCCAACTTCTAAAAAAGTTCGTTTCATCGTCGGAACAGATGAAGAATCAGGTTGGGCAGACATGGACTACTACTTTGAACATGTAGGACTTGCGAAACCAGACTTCGGTTTCTCTCCAGACGCTGAATTCCCTATTATCAATGGTGAAAAAGGGAATATTACGGAATACCTCCACTTTGCAGGTGAAAATACAGGTGCTGCTCGCCTTCACAGCTTCACAGGTGGATTGCGTGAAAACATGGTACCTGAATCAGCAACAGCAGTCGTTTCAGGTGACTTGGCTGACTTGCAAGCCAAACTAGATGCCTTTGTTGCAGAACACAAACTCAGAGGAGAAATTAAAAAAGAATCTGGCAAATACAAGGTGACAATCATTGGTAAATCAGCTCATGGTGCTATGCCAGCTTCAGGTGTCAATGGTGCGACCTACCTGGCCCTCTTCCTCAGCCAATTTGACTTTGCTGGACCAGCCAAAGACTACCTCGACATCGCTGGTAAGATTCTCTTGAATGACCATGAGGGTGAAAATCTCAAGGTTGCTCATGTGGATGAAAAGATGGGTTCCCTTTCTATGAATGCGGGTGTCTTCCGCTTTGATGAAACAAGTGCTGACAATACGATTGCTCTTAACTTCCGTTATCCAAAAGGAACAAGCCCAGAGCAAATCAAGTCAATCCTTGAAAACTTGCCAGTGGCTTCAGTTAGTCTTTCTGAACACGGCCATACCCCTCACTATGTGCCAATGGAAGATCCGCTTGTGCAAACCTTGTTGAATGTCTATGAAAAACAAACTGGTCTTAAAGGCCACGAACAAGTCATTGGTGGTGGAACCTTTGGTCGCTTGCTGGAACGTGGGGTTGCCTACGGTGCTATGTTCCCGGACTCAATCGATACCATGCACCAAGCCAATGAATTTATCGCCTTGGACGATCTCTTCCGAGCAGCAGCAATTTATGCAGAAGCTATTTATGAATTGATCAAATAAAACGATAGAAGTCTGAGATTGTATGCTTGGACTTCTTTTTGGAGGGAAAACAGATGTCTCAAATTGAAAGAATCAAGCAAGCCATTATGGCGGATCCGCAAAATACCAGCTATACAGAATGCGGAATCGAACCTCTCTTTGTGGCGCCAAAAACTGCCCGTATCAATATTGTCGGTCAGGCACCGGGGCTTAAAACACAAGAAGCTGGGATTTATTGGAAGGATAAGAGTGGCGATCGCTTGCGTGAGTGGCTAGGTGTGGATGAGGACACCTTTTACAACTCAGGTTATTTCGCAGTATTGCCCATGGATTTCTACTTTCCGGGGCATGGCAAGTCAGGCGACCTTCCACCTCGTACAGGTTTCGCAGAAAAATGGCATCCAGAGCTCTTGAAGGAATTACCCGATATTCAGTTAACCCTCTTGATTGGCCAATATGCCCAAGCCTACTATTTACAGGATAAAATCAGTGGCAAGGTGACAGAGCGGGTAAAACATTACCAGAACTATCTGCCAACCTATTTTCCTCTGGTTCACCCCTCACCGCGAAATCAAATCTGGATGGCTAAGAATCCTTGGTTTGAGTCAGAAGTGGTGCCCGATTTGAAAAAAAGAATTAAAACGATTTTATAGTCAATGAAAATCAAAGAGCAAACTAGGAAGCTAGCTACAGGCTGCTCAAAGTACAGCTTTGAGGTTGCAGATACAACTGACGAAGTCAGCTCAAAACACTGTTTTGCGGTTGTGGATAGAACTGACGAAGTCAGTAACCATACCTACGGTAAGGTGAAGCTGACGTGGTTTGAAGAGATTTTCGAAGAGTATTAGGAGAAAAAGAATGAAAGAAATAGCCTTCGATGAATTTTACCAGCTTTACCAGAAAGAGTCCCTTTCCGTTTTAGACGTGAGAGAAGCAGAAGAGTTCGAGACGCTTCATTTAGAAGGTGCTCAGAACCTACCACTTAGTCAATTAGCTGATATCTATGATCAGTTGGATAAGGACCTCTTGCATTATGTCATTTGTAAATCTGGGATGAGATCAGCGCGTGCTTGTCAATTTCTAGCTGAACAGGGTTATGACGTTATCAATGTCCAAGGTGGAATGACGGCCTTTGAAAATCTTTAAAGCTATATAGCGATAGATCCTAATCTTCCCTTGCTCGGTTCCAACTGAGTGAGGGATTTTTGTTTTTAGATAATTCTTATTTTTAAAAATATTGAAAACATTCAATGATTAATTTTGGATACTTTTTTCAGAGTCTTAATCATGGTATACTAGGTCAGTATTTTAGAAATATGAAGGAGATTATTATGGCTAAAAAAGGTGCCCTAACAGGCTTGCTCCTGTTTGGAATATTTTTTGGTGCGGGGAACTTGATCTTTCCGCCTTCTCTAGGTGCTTTATCTGGAGAACAATTTCTTCCTGCCATCGCAGGTTTTGTCTTTTCAGGTGTCGGCATTGCCGTCTTGACACTTATTATTGGAACCCTAAACCCTAAAGGATATATTCACGAGATTTCTAAGAAAATCTCACCTTGGTTTGCGACGCTTTATCTTGCAGTCCTCTATCTATCAATTGGCCCCTTCTTTGCCATTCCGCGTACAGCCACAACAGCTTATGAAGTTGGGATTAGCCCCCTCTTGTCGGATGCTAATAAAGGTCTAGGGTTGATTATCTTTACCGTGCTGTATTTTGCGGCAGCGTATTTGATTTCACTCAATCCATCAAAAATCTTGGATCGAATTGGACGTATTTTAACGCCAGTCTTTGCCTTATTGATCGTTATCTTGGTTGTACTAGGTGCCTTCAAATATGGTGGAACAAGCCCTCAAGCGGCTTCAGCTGCTTATCAAGCTTCTGCCTTTGGTACAGGATTCCTAGAAGGTTATAACACCTTGGATGCCCTTGCCTCAGTAGCTTTTAGTGCGATTGCTGTTCAAACCTTGAAACAACTTGGATTCTCCAGTAAGAAAGAATACATTTCAACTATTTGGGTGGTTGGTATCGTTGTAGCTCTTGCCTTTAGCGCTCTTTACATTGGTTTAGGATTCCTTGGAAATCACTTCCCAGTACCAGCAGAAGTGATGAAGGGTGGAACACCAGGTGTTTATATCTTGTCGCAAGCAACTCAGGAAATCTTTGGTTCAACAGCTCAACTCTTCCTTGCTGTTATGGTAACTGTAACCTGCTTCACAACGACAGTTGGATTGATTGTGTCGACAGCGGAGTTCTTTAACGGACGTTTCCCACAAATCAGCTACAAGGTCTATGCCACTGCCTTTACCTTGATTGGGTTTGCCATTGCAAATCTTGGTCTTGATGCAATCATTAAGTACTCAGTTCCAGTATTAGTAATCTTGTACCCAATCACCATCGCCATTGTGATGATCGTGATTGTTAATAAGTTTGTAGCCCTATCAAAACCGGGCATGCAGTTAACTATTGGGCTTGTTACAGCTATTGCTCTTGCAAGTGTCCTTGGAAGTTCCTTTAAGATTGAGTTTCTAGAAAATCTGATTAATGCCCTTCCGTTTGCGTCAGCCTCTCTTCCATGGCTAGTGCCAGCTATTATCGGAATCTTGCTTTCATTGGTTCTACCAAACAAACAAGAGAGTGACGTTTTTGAGATGGAATAAAAAAACCTTGGCATAAGCCGAGGTTTTTTATTTTTGTAAAAGACACTTAGTTAGTTTTTTCAGTATATCCAAGATCTTTTAACATTTTCTTAGAAGCAGTAAAGCTAACATAGTTACCTACGCCTGAGTATTCTTCTGGTAAGGCTTTTCTAAGTTCGTCAATACTTGCGACTGTGAAGTCGACTTCAGCATCTTGAACGACCTTCCCATCTTTGATTTTGATGCTATGAGTAACACCTTTGAGGCCTTGATATCCTTTATAAGTTTTTTCAACAAATGCTTTAAGAGTTTCAGCAGTAGTATCAAGAGCCTCTGGATCATAGACATTATGACCTGATTGTTTCAATACTTTGTCTCCCTCCACAGTGTAGGTTAAAGTAGAATTAAAGCCAGTACGAGTATCATTTACAAAGGTCACAGTTTTTACTTCAGATTTGTTTTCTGTAGCTTGCTGGCTAGTAGATTCTACCTGAGTAGTTTCACTTTTTGCTGAGCTAGTTGATGAGGTTGTTGATTGTTTTGAACATCCCAATAAGATAGCTAATGGTAGAGCTATACAAAGAGTCATTTTAAAATATTTGTTCATGTCTTTTCCTTTCATAATCAAAGTATTTTGTATTATAACATGATTCTACTACAAAATCAACTAGACCTCCCCTCTCATCTGACTTGACATGACAATGAACAGAAACTAGTCTGACGATTAAAGTTTTGTCTCTATTTGTTTCAAAAATCTTTTATCATATGGCTTTATAAGGGTGTGAAGTTTTAAATGCACTTTTTATGGGATTTGGAGGAATCTATTGAACTCATCGGTTAGGGATGTAACAAAATACCCCAAGAGTCAGAGTTGTGTCTAACTTTTGGGGTGGACCTACACTAGTCTATATGAAATTTTGGGAGATTAGTTCGTCTTCTCTGTGAATCCCATTTTTTCCAGTGCTTTTTTAGAATTTGAGAAACTGACACGATTACCGATACCAGAATATTCTTCAGGAAGTGCTTTTCTAAGTTCGCTAATGCTTGCAACTGAGAAGTCAACTTCTAGATCTTGAACAACTTTTCCATCTTTGATTTCAATCGTTTGTTTAACACCTTTGAGTCCATTATAACCTTTGTACTTTTCTTCGATAAAACTCTTGACATCTTCTGGAGTTGCACCAAGGATTTCAGGATCAGCAATGTTATGAGCTGATTGCTTGATAACATTGTCGCCGTCTACAGTATAAACCAAGGTAGAAGTGATTCCAGAATTGCTTTTGTTGACAAAAGTATGTGTCTTAGTTGTTTCTTTCTTTTCAGATGATTGTTTGCTGCTTTGTTTGCTCTCACTTGACTGAGTTGTTGTGTCTTCTTTAGAACTGCTGTTGGTAGGTGTTGACGCTTGTTTGGAACATCCGAGCAGGAGAACAAGTGAAGCCACAAGGGCTAGTGATACTTTAAAGTATGATTTCATATTTGTTACTTTCCTTTCATAATCAAAGTATTTGTATTATAACATGGATCTATAGTGAAAGCAACTAAACACAGTTTTTCTCCTTTTGAGAAGGAGTCTGACTAGAAAAATGTTATAATGGTAGGAAAGAGGTGAAGAAATGAATCTAACTGTAAACTATATCAAAGAATTAACTGCTATTGCATCTCCAACGGGCTTTACTCGTGAGATTTCAGACTACCTAGTCCATACTTTAGAAGAGCTTGGTTACCAGCCTATTCGAACTGCTAAGGGTGGTGTCAATGTTACTATTAAAGGTCAAAATGATGACCAACACCGCTATGTGACTGCCCATGTGGATACGCTGGGTGCTATTGTCCGTGCTGTCAAACCGGATGGCCGTCTCAAATTGGATCGTATCGGTGGTTTCCCTTGGAACATGATTGAGGGAGAGAACTGTACGGTTCATGTGGCTAGTACAGGTAAAACGGTATCTGGAACTATCCTCATCCACCAGACATCTTGCCATGTCTACAAAGATGCGGGAACTGCAGAACGTACGCAGGACAATATGGAAGTGCGTTTGGACGAAAAAGTGACCAATGAAAAGGAAACGCGCGCCTTGGGTATTGAGGTCGGTGATTTTATCAGCTTTGATCCACGTACTGTCGTGACAGAGACTGGTTTTATCAAGTCCCGTCATTTGGATGACAAGGTCAGCGCAGCAATTTTGCTCAATCTTCTTCGTGTTTATAAGGAAGAGGGGATTGCATTGCCAGTAACAACTCATTTTGCTTTTTCAGTCTTTGAAGAGGTGGGTCACGGTGCAAACTCCAATATTCCAGCTCAGGTAGTGGAATATCTAGCTGTAGATATGGGAGCTATGGGCGATGACCAGCAGACGGATGAGTATACAGTGTCTATCTGTGTCAAGGACGCTTCAGGTCCCTATCACTATGACTTCCGTCAACACTTGGTAGCTTTGGCGAAAGAGCAAGATATTCCATTTAAGCTCGACATCTATCCATTTTACGGATCGGACGCTTCAGCAGCTATGTCAGCAGGAGCAGAGGTCAAACACGCCCTCCTTGGAGCTGGTATTGAATCCAGTCACTCTTACGAACGAACACACATTGATTCGGTCGTAGCGACTGAGCGTATGGTTGATACCTATCTCAAGAGTGCATTGGTAGACTAATATGTGCTTGATTTGTCAAAGAATTGAATGGATCAAGGAAGGGGAAAATCCCTACTTTATAAAAGAACTAGAAACAGGCTATGTTGTTATTGGAGATCACCAATACTTTAAGGGCTATACCTTATTTCTGGCAAAAGAGCATGTCACAGAACTCCACCATATGGAGACTTCTGTAAAACTTCGCTTTTTAGAGGAAATGAGTTTGGTCCAAGAAGCAGTCGCCAAAGTATTTGAGGCTGAAAAGATGAATATTGAACTCCTAGGAAATGGTGATGCCCACGCTCACTGGCACCTCTTTCCAAGACGGTCAGGTGATATGAGAGGGCATGGATTGAATGGCCGTGGGCCAGTCTGGTGGGTGCCATGGGAAGAAATGGCGGCAGAAGATTGCCAAGTGAAATCCCATGAGTTGGAACAAATGATTAAAGCCTTATCCGATGAATTAGAGAAGCACGTGGTCTAAGAGAGGAAGGAAAAATGAAAAAAAGATACATTGTTTTATCTGGTTTGCTGGCAGTAACCCTAGCAGCATGTTCTCAAGAAAAACCTAAAAATGAAGAAAACACTCAAAAAACGGAACAAACTAGTCAACCTGAAGGAACTGTAGGAAGCAAATCCCAAGCCTCTAGTCAGAAGAAGGCAGAAGTTGTCAATAAGGGAGACTACTATAGTATTCAAGGGAAGTACGATGAAATCGTCATAGCTAATAAGCACTATCCTTTGTCAAAAGACTATAATCCTGGAGAAAATCCAACAGCTAAAGCAGAGTTGCTGAAGCTCATTGCAGCAATGCAAGCAGCTGGCTACCCAATCAGCGATCACTACAGTGGTTTTAGAAGTTATGAAACTCAAACCAAACTTTATCAAGACTATGTGAATCAAGATGGTAAGGAAGCTGCTGATCGCTACTCAGCTCGCCCAGGTTATAGTGAACACCAAACAGGTCTTGCATTTGATTTGATCGGGACTAATGGAGAATTAGTGACAGAGGAGAAGGCAGCCCAGTGGCTCTTGGATCATGCGGCTGACTATGGCTTTGTTGTTCGCTATCTCAAAGGCAAGGAAAAAGAGACTGGCTACATGGCGGAAGAATGGCATCTGCGCTACGTCGGAAAAGAAGCCAAAGAAATTGCTGCAAGTGGTCTCAGTTTGGAAGAGTACTATGGCTTTGAAGGCGGAGATTACGTCGATTAAAAAAGTAATTTTTCTCTTGCATTTTTAGATAAATAGTGTATAATAGAAAGGTATGTGTAAAGCATACTTGTGGGAGGTAAAAATCTTTAATTACCGCCAAAACCACAAAGGAGGATTTAAAAATGGCTAAAAAAGTCGAAAAACTTGTAAAATTGCAAATCCCTGCTGGTAAAGCTACACCAGCTCCACCAGTTGGACCTGCTCTTGGTCAAGCTGGTATCAACATCATGGGATTCACAAAAGAGTTCAACGCTCGTACAGCTGACCAAGCTGGTATGATCATTCCAGTTGTTATCTCAGTATACGAAGACAAATCATTTACTTTCGTTACAAAAACACCACCAGCTGCTGTTCTTTTGAAAAAAGCTGCAGGTGTTGAAAAAGGATCAGGTACACCTAACAAAACTAAAGTTGCTACAGTTACTCGTGCACAAGTACAAGAAATTGCAGAAACTAAGATGCCAGATTTGAACGCAGCAAACATTGAGTCTGCAATGCGTATGATCGAAGGTACTGCTCGTTCTATGGGATTCACTGTTGTTGACTAATCAATAACACCCCCAATATAACCCGCAAGACTTCATCATTTCGAGAAGTGACGTGGGAGATGAAAATCGATTGAACCACTTACAAGGAGAATAGAAAATGGCTAAAAAAAGCAAACAACTTCGTGCTGCTCTTGAGAAAATCGACAGCACAAAAGCATACAGTGTAGAAGAAGCTGTAGCACTTGCAAAAGAAACTAACTTTGCAAAATTTGACGCAACTGTAGAAGTTGCTTACAACTTGAACATCGACGTTAAAAAAGCTGACCAACAAATCCGTGGCGCAATGGTATTGCCAAACGGTACAGGTAAAACTTCACGCGTTCTTGTTTTCGCACGTGGTGCAAAAGCTGAAGAAGCAAAAGCTGCTGGTGCAGACTTTGTTGGTGAAGATGACCTTGTTGCAAAAATCAACGACGGTTGGTTGGACTTCGACGTAGTTATCGCTACACCTGACATGATGGCTCTTGTTGGACGTCTTGGACGTGTCCTTGGACCACGTAACTTGATGCCAAACCCTAAAACTGGTACTGTAACAATGGATGTTGCTAAAGCAGTTGAAGAGTCTAAAGGTGGTAAAATTACTTACCGTGCAGACCGTGCAGGTAACGTTCAAGCAATCATCGGTAAAGTATCATTTGAAGCTGAAAAATTGGTTGAAAACTTCAAAGCTTTCAACGAAACAATCCAAAAAGCAAAACCAGCTACAGCTAAAGGAACTTACGTAACAAACTTGACTATCACAACTACTCAAGGTGTTGGTATCAAGGTTGACGTAAACTCACTTTAATCAGTAGTTTATAAAAGAAAGGACGAGTGCGAAAGTGCTCGTTTTTTTATGAGTATGACCTTTTAGAAAAATCAGCTCATTGATCAGGTTTATAGCAATAGTGCTTTTCCTCTTCTTCTTTCACAGAAAATATGCTATAATAGAGAGTAAAAAACTTTGAAAGAAAGAAAAAGATGAATTTAAAAGATTATATCGCAACGATTGAAAATTATCCTAAGGAAGGTATTACCTTCCGTGATATCAGCCCTTTGATGGCAGATGGAAATGCTTATAGCTACGCTGTTCGTGAAATTGTTCAGTATGCAACAGACAAGAAGATCGACATGATTGTTGGGCCAGAGGCTCGTGGATTTATTGTTGGCTGCCCAGTTGCTTTTGAGTTGGGAATTGGCTTTGCACCTGTTCGTAAACCAGGGAAATTGCCACGTGAAGTCATTTCTGCTGACTATGAGAAAGAGTACGGTATTGATACCTTGACCATGCATGCTGATGCGATTAAGCCAGGTCAACGTGTTCTCATCGTAGATGATCTTTTGGCAACAGGTGGAACTGTCAAGGCAACCATTGAGATGATTGAAAGACTTGGTGGAGTTGTAGCCGGTTGTGCTTTCTTGATTGAGTTGGATGAGCTTAAAGGCCGTGAAAAAATCGGAGACTACGATTACAAGGTACTTATGCATTATTAATGAAAAACAGTCCTTGGGGCTGTTTTCTCTTCTTTTGCTATATAAATTAACTATAGCTAGTTAGAGAAAAACTATAATTGAAAACTATATCTTCATACAGTATAATATAGGGAAGAAGTATTTGGAGGTTTTTACTTTCAAACAGACAAGATCATTCCCGAAATAGAGAACTGTTAGGAGGGTATTATGCCGATTCGACTTGATAAAAAATTACCAGCTGTTGAGATTTTAAGGACAGAAAACATCTTTGTTATGGACGACCAACGGGCCGCTCATCAGGATATTCGCCCCTTGAAGATTTTGATTTTAAATCTCATGCCCCAAAAGATGGTGACAGAAACGCAACTCTTGCGGCACTTGGCTAATACACCGTTGCAATTAGATATTGATTTCTTATATATGGAGACGCATCATTCAAAGACAACCCGTGCCGAACATATGGAAACCTTCTATAAGACCTTTCCAGAGGTCAAGGATGACTTTTTTGATGGAATGATTATCACGGGAGCACCAGTAGAGCATTTGCCTTTTGAGGAGGTAGATTACTGGGAGGAATTTAAACAGGTCATCGAATGGTCCAAGACGCATGTTTTTTCAACACTCCATATCTGTTGGGGAGCTCAAGCAGGTCTTTATGTTCGTTATGGCGTTGAAAAGCACCAGATGGATCGGAAACTATCAGGCATTTATCCACAGGACACCTTGAAAGAAGGGCACCTTCTTTTTAGAGGTTTTGATGATCGCTATGTAGCTCCTCATTCTCGTCATACGGAGATTTTAAAAGAAGAAATCTTAAACAAGACCAATCTGGAGATTCTGTCAGAAGGTCCTGAAGTTGGGGTTTCTATCCTAGCTAGTCGAGATTTGCGTGAGATTTATAGTTTTGGTCATTTGGAGTACGATCGTGACACTTTGGCAAGAGAGTATTTTCGTGATTATGAGGCGGGACTCGACCCTCATATCCCAGAGAACTACTTTAAAAATGATGATGTAAATGAGACGCCCTGTCTCTGTTGGTCTTCATCAGCTGCCCTCTTTTTCAGCAATTGGGTAAACTATGCAGTTTATCAAGAAACCCCTTTTGATTGGAGAAAGGTAGAGGATGATGCGGCTGCATTTGGATATCTATAAGAGGAATTATGACATATTTTGACGCTTTTAAATCAGGGAACTTGGTTTTGCCAAGTGCCCTGCTCTTGCATTTTAAGGAACTCTTTCCTTCCAGCGAAGATTTTCTCGTCTGGCAATTTTTCTATTTACAAAATACCACAGCCCTAGGAGATGTTTCGCCTAGTCAGATTGCTGAAATCATTGGGAAAGAGGTTGCAGATGTCAACCAATCTATTTCAAATTTGACTGAAAATGGTTTGCTACAATATCGGACCATTGAACTAAATGGGGAAATTGAGCTGATTTTTGATGCTAGTTTGGCTTTTGAACGCTTGGATAGCTTGCTAGACAACCAAACTCCAGATACAACTGCCCCAAATCCGCAGAATCAGTTGAAGGATCTGGTTGAAACTTTCCAGCAGGAATTGGGACGCTTATTAACGCCATTTGAAATCGAAGATCTTTCTAAGACTGTCAAAGAAGATGGAGTTAAGGCGGATTTGATCAAGGAGGCTCTCCGAGAGGCCGTTCTCAATGGCAAGCCAAACTGGAAATATATTCAGGCAATCCTACGAAACTGGCGCCATGAAGGCATTCAGTCTGTGGCTCAGGTAGAGGCCAAACGAGCAGAGCGAGAAGCCAACAATCCCAAACAAGTTCAGGCTTCGGCTGATTTCCTCGATGCCATGAATTTGTGGCAAGATTAGTCGCTTGAAAAATCTTGAAAATTAGAGTAAGGTTTGCAAGCTCCTTATAAATATGATAGAATAATAGTGAATAAAATGAAAAAAGAGGTATGTGAAATGTCACGTAAACCATTTATCGCTGGTAACTGGAAAATGAACAAAAATCCAGAAGAAGCAAAAGCATTCGTTGAAGCCGTTGCATCAAAACTTCCTTCATCAGACCTTGTTGAAGCAGGTATCGCAGCTCCTGCAGTTGATTTGACAGCTGTTCTTGCTGCTGCTAAAGGTTCAAACCTTAAAGTTGCTGCTCAAAACTGCTACTTTGAAAATGCAGGTGCGTTCACTGGTGAAACAAGCCCACAAGTTTTGAAAGAAATCGGTACGGACTACGTTGTTATCGGGCACTCAGAACGTCGTGACTACTTCCATGAAACTGACGAAGATATCAACAAAAAAGCAAAAGCAATCTTTGCAAATGGTATGCTTCCAATCATCTGTTGTGGTGAATCACTTGAAACTTACGAAGCTGGTAAAGCTGCTGAATTCGTAGGTGCTCAAGTATCTGCTGCATTGGCTGGATTGACTGCAGAACAAGTTGCTGCATCAGTTATCGCTTATGAGCCAATCTGGGCTATCGGTACTGGTAAATCAGCTTCACAAGACGATGCACAAAAAATGTGTAAAGTTGTTCGTGACGTTGTAGCTGCAGACTTCGGTCAAGAAGTTGCGGACAAAGTTCGTGTTCAATACGGTGGTTCTGTTAAACCTGAAAACGTTGCTTCATACATGGCTTGCCCAGACGTTGACGGTGCCCTTGTTGGTGGTGCGTCACTTGAAGCTGAAAGCTTCTTGGCATTGCTTGATTTTGTAAAATAATCTCAGTTATTCCAGACAGTCTGCTAAGACTGTCTTTTTTTTAAAGACTGTATATTTTTCTTAAATTATCAGTCAATTACAACTTTTTTAATATGGGTTAATTTTCTTGCTTTTGTCTACTAGGAGTAGTATACTGAGATAGTAATCAATAAATATGGTTGCAAAAATAATATTATGAGGTGATCAAAATGGTTGAATTGAAAAAAGATGCATTAAAAGACGTTACAACATTATCTAAAACAGCGCCAGTAGCATTGGCAAAAACAAAAGAAGTATTGAACCAAGCAGTAGCAGACTTGTATGTGGCTCACATTGCCCTTCACCAAGTTCACTGGTATATGCGTGGTCGTGGTTTCCTCGTATGGCATCCAAAAATGGATGAATACATGGACAGCCTTGATGGTTATCTTGACGAAATCAGCGAACGTTTAATTACCCTTGGTGGCAAACCTTATTCAACTTTGACAGAATTCCTTCAACACAGTGAAATCGAAGAAGAAGAAGGAGAATTCCGTAACGTTGAAGAAAGCTTGGAACGTGTTCTAGCGATTTACCGCTACCTCATCGCTCTTTTCCAAAAAGCTTTGGATGTGACAGATGAAGAAGGCGATGATGTTACAAACGATATCTTTGTTGGGGCTAAGGCTGAACTTGAGAAAACAGTTTGGATGCTTGCAGCAGAACTTGGACAAGCTCCTGGTTTGTAAAATATAGTTGCTACCCCTTTTATCATGAGGCGCTTGATAAGTGCCCATGACCAATCATCTTTTAAAAGTCATGTAACTGTAAACAGTTGCATGATTTTTTTGTCTGCTGGACTTAGGACACATTGTCAAAAGTAGGATTTTACGGTATAATAGTTGCTGTTCAATAACATATGAATTTTAAAGAATAATTGTTAGTTTTAGGAGGACTTATGAACAACTTACCAAATTGCCCAAAATGTAATTCAGAATATGTCTACGAAGACGGAAGTCTCTTGGTCTGCCCAGAGTGCGCCTATGAGTGGAACCCTGCAGAAGTTGCAGAAGTAGAAGAAGGTGTTGTTGCTATCGATGCCAATGGAAATAAATTGGCTGACGGCGATACTGTAACCCTTATCAAGGACTTGAAAGTAAAAGGTGCGCCAAAGGATTTGAAACAAGGAACTCGCGTTAAAAATATCCGTATCGTAGAAGGTGACCACAACATCGACTGTAAGATTGATGGTTTTGGAGCCATGAAACTCAAGTCAGAATTTGTTAAGAAAATCTAGCCATGAAACTGAACTACAAATTTATCTTTTATAGTCGTGTGCTCTTGTTCTTAGCGGCATTTACAGGAGTTTATTTGGAGATTACCAAGCACGGTGGCTTTGGTATGCTCCTTTACTACACGGTGTTGTCCAATCTTTTGGTAACGATTTTCACGGGCTATCTGCTCCGTGTGATGAGCCGTTCAGGTGAAAATTGGCAAAGTCCGACATTGCTTCGTCTCAAGGGTGGTGTTACCATGAGTATCATGATTACCTGTGTGATTTACCATTTTATGCTTGCTCCGATTGCGACAGACTTTTACCGTGTGGAAAATTTCCTTTGCCACTATATCGTTCCACTCTGGTTTTTAGCCGACACCCTCTTCTTTGATAAACGGGGTCAATACAAGATCTGGGATCCAGTTTTGTGGACCATCTTGCCCTTGGTTTATATGATTTTTGCCTTGTTTAATGGCCTGGTCTTAAAACTCAATATTCCGAATTCCAAGGACAATCCCTTCCCTTATTTCTTTTTAAATGTGAACAAGGGTTGGGACGTGGTTATCAAATGGTGTTTGATCATTTTTGCGGCGTATATGGTTGCAGGCTTCATCTTCTATCTGATCAAGCAAATCAAGCGAAAATAGTCTTCCTATGAGGAAAGTTAGGACGGAGTCTCTAGTTCAATCAGGCTCCTTCTTTTCTTGCCATCTTCCTTTTAAAAGGATCAACAGTGAGAAATATATAGAAAGAAAATCCATGAAACAATATTTAGAACGGGCTAGTATTTTGGCCCTCTCCCTCGTTTTGATTACCTCCTTTTCCATCTCAAGTGCTCTGCCAGCCATGTTTGACTATTATCAAGGCTACCCAAAAGAACAAATCGAGCTCCTGGTCAGTCTCCCTTCTTTTGGAATCATGATTATGCTGATTTTAAATGGGTTTTTGGAGCGTTTGCTTCCTGAGCGACTTCAGATTAGTCTGGGACTTCTCATCCTCTCTATCGGTGGAACAGCTCCCTTCTGGTATCAGGATTATAACTTTGTCTTTGCTATGCGGATTTTATTTGGCTTGGGTGTTGGGATGATCAATGCCAAGGCTATTTCCATCATCAGCGAACGCTATCATGGAAAGACACGGATCCAGATGCTGGGTCTCCGCGGATCAGCGGAAGTTGTCGGGGCGTCGATTTTGACTCTAGTGGTAGGTCAACTCTTATCCTTGGGATGGACAGTGACCTTCTTGGCCTACAGTGCGGGATTTTTAGTATTGATTCTTTATCTGCTCTTTGTCCCTTATGGGAAAGAGAAGAAGGAAACAAAGAAAAAAGAGGCCGAAACGACTCGTTTGACAGGACAGATGAAAGGCTTAATTTTTCTATTGGCTGTCGAAGCAGCAGTTGTAGTCTGCACTAACACAGCTATCACCATTCGTATTCCTAGTCTGATGGTGGAAAGAGGTCTAGGGGATGCCCAGTTATCGAGTTTGGTTTTAAGTATCATGCAGTTGATTGGTATCTTGGCAGGTGTGAGTTTTTCTTTCTTTATCTCTCTATTTAAAGAAAGGTTGCTCCTTTGGTCAGGTATCACCTTTGGATTGGGGCAGATTGTGATTGCCTTGTCTCCGTCATTGGGTGTGATGGTAGTTGGAAGTGTTGTGGCAGGTTTTTCTTACAGTGTGGCCTTGACCACTGTCTTTCAGCTTCTTTCTGAAAGAATCCCAGCCAAGCTCCTTAATCAGGCAACATCTTTTGCAGTGCTAGGATGCAGCTTTGGAGCCTTTACGACACCTTTCATTCTTGGGGCGATCGGCTTGGTGACTCAAAACGGTATGTTGGTCTTCACCATTCTAGGATGCTGGTTGATTGTCACTTCTATCTTTGTTATGTACGCACTTCAAAAGAGAGCTTAGGATTGGTTTCCTAAGTTTTTCTTTCCGGGAATTTTGTACCCAGACAATTATTGGTTTTTAAACTTGTTTACACTTTTATTTCCTGATAAAATAGAAGTTATGACAAGATATAAAGCAACTATTTCTTATGATGGTTTTGCCTTTGCCGGTTTTCAGCGCCAGCCTCATGCGCGGAGCGTTCAAGAGGAAATCGAAAAAACCTTAACCAGACTCAATAAGGGGCAAGCCATCACTGTTCATGGTGCTGGTAGGACGGATAGTGGGGTCCATGCTCTTGGTCAGGTTATTCATTTTGACCTGCCCTATCAGATGGATGAGGAAAAACTCCGTTTTGCTCTGGATACCCAGTCACCTGAAGATATCGATGTGATTTCGATTGAGATTGTGGCGGATGATTTTCATTGCCGTTATGCAAAACATAGCAAGACCTATGAGTTTATCGTGGATAGGGGCCGTCCCAAAAATCCGATGCGCCGTCACTACGCTACTCACTTTCCCTATCCGCTCGACGTGGAACGAATGCAGATGGCAATCAAAAAGCTAGAGGGAACCCATGATTTCACCGGTTTTACAGCATCTGGGACCAGTGTAGAGGACAAGGTTCGGACCATCACAGAAGCAAGTCTAACAGTTGATGAGACAGGGCAGTTTTTGACCTTTAGCTTTTCAGGGAATGGTTTCTTGTATAAGCAGATTCGCAATATGGTAGGAACGCTGCTCAAAATCGGAAATAATCGAATGCCAGTTGAGCAGATTGACTTGATTTTGGAGAAGAAGGACAGGCAGCTAGCAGGTCCAACGGCTGCACCAAATGGTTTGTATTTAAAGGAGATTCGTTATGAAGAATAATCGTATTTTAGCCCTTTCTGGGAATGATATTTTTAGTGGCGGTGGATTATCAGCTGATCTTGCCACCTATACCTTAAACGGCTTGCATGGCTTTGTAGCAGTGACTTGTTTGACGGCCTTGACCGAAAAGGGGTTTGAAGTCTTTCCAACTGACGATGCCATTTTTCAACATGAATTGGATAGCTTGCGTGATGTCGAGTTTGCAGGGATTAAGATTGGCCTTCTTCCTACTGTCAGTGTGGCTGAGAAGGCCTTGGACTTTATCAAGCAACGTCCAGGAGTGCCTGTGGTATTGGACCCCGTTTTGGTCTGCAAGGAAACGCACGATGTAGCTGTTAGTGAACTCTGTCAAGAGTTGATTCGTTTTTTCTCTCATGTCAGTGTGATTACGCCAAATCTTCCTGAAGCAGAATTATTGTCTGGTCAGGAAATTAAAACATTGGAAGACATGAAAGCTGCAGCGCAGAAATTGCATGATTTAGGAGCGCCAGCAGTCATTATCAAGGGAGGCAATCGCCTCAGTCAGGACAAGGCCGTAGATGTCTTTTATGATGGACAAAATTTTACAGTTCTAGAAAATCCTGTCATTCAAGGCCAAAATGCTGGTGCAGGATGTACCTTTGCCTCAAGCATCGCCAGTCACTTGGTTAAAGGTGATGAACTTTTACCAGCAGTAGAGAGCTCGAAAGCTTTCGTTTACCGTGCTATTGCACAAGCAGATCAATATGGAGTAAGACAATATGAAGCAAACCAAAACAACTAAAATCGCACTTGTATCCCTCTTAACCGCCCTTTCTGTGGTTCTAGGTTATTACTTGAAAATTGGAACGGCAACAGGAATATTGACTCTCTTGGATGCAGGTATTTTCTTTACTGCCTTTTACTTTGGTAGTAAAGAAGGAGCTGTCGTTGGAGGACTAGCAGGATTCCTGATTGACCTTTTATCAGGCTTTCCACAGTGGATGTTCTTTAGCTTGATAAACCATGGCTTGCAAGGATTTTTTGCAGGTTTTAAAGGGAAATGGCAATGGTTGGGCTTAGTCTTAGCTACAATCGTCATGGTAAGTGGCTACGCTCTGGGCTCTACCCTAATGAATGGCTGGTCAGCAGCCTTACCAGAAATCCTACCAAACTTCCTGCAAAATACTCTGGGTATGATTGTAGGGTTTGTAGTCTTTCAGAGTGTCAAGAAGATAAAATAAAAAAGTCAGCTTCAATAGCTGACTTTTTACTTGTCTAGATTAATCAAAATAAAGCAAGTCTTTGCTGGTGCTTGTGAAGAGGTCAAAGCCATCCTTGGTCACAACACCGCAGTCTTCGATACGAACACCGACCTTACCAGGGATATAGATACCTGGTTCAACAGAGAAGCACATGCCTTCTTCGATGACCATATCGTTTCCTTCCATGATAGATGGGAATTCGTGGACATCCATACCGATACCATGACCGAGACGGTGGTTGAAGTACTCACCATAACCAGCTTTTTCAATGACTTCACGTGCAGCGCGGTCAACTTCATGTGCAGTCACACCTGGCTTGATGAAGTCAAGGGCAGCTTGTTGGGCTTCAAGTGTCAAGTTGTAAATGTCTTTCTTGAATTGGTCAGGCTTACCGACAGCGACCGTACGAGTCATATCTGAGGCGTAGCCATTAACCATGACACCGAGGTCAAAGAGGAGAAGGGCGTCCTTTTCAACTTTGTTTGCACCAGGAATTCCGTGCGGATTTGCAGCGTTATCGCCAGTCAAGACCATAGTATCAAAGCTCATTTCATAGCCTTCACCTTTCATGGCAAAGTCGATTTGGGCAATGATATCTGTTTCTGTTTTATCAAGAGAGATATTGTCAAAACCAACCTTAACAGCCTTATCAGCATAGATACCTGCAACCATCATTTTTTGCACTTCATCAGCTGATTTGATGAGGCGCATGCGTTGGATGCGAGGAGTGAGGTTTTCAAACTCAGCAGTTTCAAAAACTGTTTTCAAACCATGGTATTTGGTCAAGATGAGATTGTCAAACTCAACAGAGACACGTTTGAAATCAAGTTGAGGCAAAGCGTTTTTGATTTTTTGCCATGGATTTTCAGAATCCACATAGCCCACAACTGGGAAGGAAACGGTGCTACTTGCACGTTCTACTTCAAGGGCTGGGACAAAAAGGAGGGGTTCTTGATCCGCTAGAACAAAGAGGAACATTTGGCGTTCATGGGGATCACTGTAAAAGCCAGTGAGGTAATTAATAGTGACGGGGTCAGATACGACAGCGACGTCTAGTTTTTCTGATTCAAGATATGTTACGATTTGTTGTAATTTAGACATATGCTACCTTCTTTCTACCCCTCTATTTTGGCAAAAAAAGAGAGAAAATGCAAGAGAGAAGGGTAAAAGAACAGGCAAAAAGAACTCCGACAAGATAGTGGAGTTCTTTGGTCTGGTTTTCCTTAGTTTAGGTAAAGTCAGCCTTGCTTTTGATGTCACTGTATTCTTCAGCAATTTCTTGGCTGAGAATGTCCTCATAGGCAGGGAGTTGGATGTCCTGACCGTATTTTTTCTTGAGGGCAGTAGTGACTAGGCGATAAGCTAGATTGGCATTGCGAGAGAGGATAGGTCCGTGGAAGTAGGAACCAAAGACATTCTTATAATGAACCCCTTCGCCGACTTTTTCCTCGTTGTTTCCATTTCCATAGACCACCTGTCCTAGAGGTTTTTGGTCATCTGAGAGGAAGGTACGACCCTGGTGATTTTCAAAGCCATAGTAGGTTTCATTGAATTCGTCATTATGGATCTTGATGTCACCGATAAAGCGATTATTGGTCTGGTTGAGGGTATAGTGGCCCATGACCCCTAGCCCTTCGATACGTTTGCCTGAAGCCTCAACATAATATTGACCCAATAGTTGGAAACCACCGCAGATAGCGAGAACTACTCCGTCGTTTTGGATGTAGTTGTCAATGCTCTCTTTTTTAGCAGGTAGGTCGTCTGCAATGATACTCTGTTCAAAGTCTTGACCACCGCCGAAAAAGGCAATATCATAGTGATTTTCATCAAAGTCATCATGGAGAGAAACGATGTTAACCGTCACATGTGCCCCCAGTTTTTCAGCCACATACTTGAGCATGAGGATGTTTCCATTGTCCCCGTAGGTATTCATGAGGTTTCCATAGAGGTGGGCGATGTTGAGCTGATAAGGGTAGTTGCCAGCTTTTGAGGAAAGTGAAGTATAAACCATTAGTTCATCTCCTTTCTAACAATCTGACGACTAGCCAGCAGTTCACGGAATTCCAGCATAGCAGTATAGGTGGCCAGGATATAGGCATGCTTGCATTCTTGGGTCTCAATGGTTTTGAGAACTTGCTCCAGATTGCTTGTCTCAGTGATTTTATCAGCTGGGTAGCCTGTCACTCGTAGACGACGCGCAATTTCAGAATGACGGACACCGCCAGCATTGATTTCAGGAATGTCCATGTTAGTGATTTGTTCAAAATCAGCATCCCAAATCCAGCTAGTATCAATCCCATCAGCATAGTTGGCGTTTAGAAGGACAGATAGGCTAAATGGATAAGGAGCTAGTTTGATCATCTCGATAGCTTGGGTCGCACCGACTGGATTTTTAATCAAGACAAGGGTACATTCTTTATCGCCGATATGGAAGGTTTCCTGGCGTCCAAAGACAGCACGACTCTTATCAAATCCCTGCTTGATGAGTTGTGAATCGGCACCGAGGAAACGGGCGATGGCAACCGCAGCAAGGGCATTGTAGATATTATAGAGTCCACCGATTTGAATGCCGTATTCTTGCCCGTCAATGACAAAGCGGGAGCGATTGTTAGTCAACTCAACCAGTTCTGTCAGACGGTAGTCCAAGTCAGGTCGTTTGCAGCCACAATTTTCGCAGATATAGGACCCCAAGTTGGCATAGGTATTGAGTTCATATTTGAGGATGCCTTGGCAGTCAGGACAGAGGATTCCTTCGGTATTGTAGTGAGCAAGTTTTGCTGGACCTTTCTCCAAGTCAAAACCAAAATACTGAACTGGATTTGGAATAGCTGGCTTGTAGAAAAGCGGACTGTCACCATTGAGGAGAACAGTAGCAGTAGGAACTTTTCGAATAGCGTCCAAAATCATGTTATAAGTCGTGTAAATCTCACCATAACGGTCCATCTGATCACGGAAAATGTTGGTGATGACAAAAAGACTAGGATGGATATAGTCGCAGATACGAGAAAGACTGGCTTCGTCGATTTCGAGGACGGCAATGTTTTTCCCAGTTTTAGAAGATTTGGCTGTTAGGAAGGTTGTTGTAATCCCTGTAATCATGTTGGCACCGCTTGGGTTGGTCAGAACTTGACCATAAACCTCTTTTAAAATGCCGACAGTGAGGGCAGTTGTCAAGGTTTTTCCGTTGGTTCCAGTGACCACGACAATCTCGTAGTTCTTAGCTAGATTTTGTAAAATATCTTTATCAAATTGAAGGGCGAGTTTTCCTGGGAGCGTACTTCCACGGCCAAGACGGCTTAAAACGAAGTGGGAAGAACGCCCAGCAAGAAGGCCCAAAGTAGTTTTTAATTTCATGTTTCTATTATATCATAAAAGAGGGAAAAGACAGATTTGATACTCAATGAAAATCAAAGAGCAAACTAGGAAGCTAGCCGCAGGTTGTACTTGAGTACGGCAAGGTGAAGCTGACGTAGTTTGAATTTGACTTTCGAAGAGTATGAGATTTCGCAGAAGCGAAAACAGCCCAAATAGGGCTGTTAGCTAACAAATCAGTCTCAACTTAAATCGCAAACAAGTCATTCAAGTTCTCAGCCAAGGTTGGGTGAGTGAAGATTTGTTTTGTGAAGTAAGTGTAAGGGATCTTGTTGTCCATAGCAACAGTGATGATGTTGATGATTTCTTGAGAACCTTCTGAGAAGATACTTGCTCCAAGAATTTCTTTTGTTTCAGTATTGACAACTGCTTTGAAGGCACCGCGAAGATCTCCATTTACGTGACCACGAGGCATTGCTGCAACTGGGATTTCCTTCACTGCGTATGGAAGTTTCAAATCAGCTGCTTGGCTTTCAGTCAAACCAACTTGTGAAAGTGCAGGTGTGATGAACATAGTGTTTGGCACATTGAGACGGTCTTCAAGTGTGTAGCTGCCATCTCCAGCAAGGTAGCTGTAGACAACACGGAAGTCATCAAGTGAGATGTAGGTAAATTGAGGTCCACCATTGACGTCTCCAACTGCAAAGACACCAGGAACGTTTGTTTGACAATGTTTGTCTACTTTGATAGCACCACGTTCAGTAAGTTCGATATCTGTATTTTCAAGTTGAAGTGGTTCGACGTTTGGTTTACGTCCAGTTGCGTAGAGAAGGGCATCGAAACGGTAAGTTTCGTTTTCAGTTACGACAAGAACTTGGTCTCCGTCGTTTTTGATTTCAGTAGTACGGATGTTTTGAAGCAATTCAATACCGTCTTCTTCCATGTATTGTTTAGCAAGAGCTGCGATAGAAGGTTCTGCACGAGGTAGGAAAGTATCCAAGGCATCTAGGACTGTTACCTTGCTTCCAAGTTTGTTGTAAAGACCTGCAAATTCAAGACCGATATTTCCACCACCAAGGACACCAAGTTTTTCAGGCAATTTGTCTAAGTTTTGAATACCAGTCGAGTCAAAGACATTCTTACTTGTAGCAAGTCCAGGGATTGGCAAGACGTTTGAAACAGCACCAGTGTTGATAACGATAGTTTCAGCAGTCAGTTCTTGTTTTTCATCACCAGCTTGGATTTCGATGACTTTGTTTGAAAGGAAGTGAGCTTCCGCATCAAAGATATCCACACCTGTACCCGCAACAGTCGCATAGTTTTTACCATTGAGGCGACTAGTGATAGTATTTTTGGTAGCAATGACTTCTTCAAAAGACAAATCTTTCTCAGCAGCAACTAGCAAGGTTTTAGTTGGAATACATCCGATGTTGATACAAGTTCCACCGTACATAGCTTTGCTACGTTCAACGAGGGCAACTTTTTTGCCAGCTGAAGCCAATTTACCAGCTAGTGTTTTCCCAGCTTTACCAAATCCAATAACGATTAAATCATATGTTAACATTTATAGTCCTCCTATTCGATTTTCATTCTAGCATAAGAAAACACTTTTTGCACAAATCTGCTACGGGAAAGACAGAAAAAGATAAAAACGCTTTCCAGACAAAAAACTAGTAATTTTTGGACAAGGTTGATAAACTAAAATCCTATCTATTTTTATATAAAATAGAATAAATGTTCGAAAATAGGAGGTTTTATGAAATCGAATCGTTATATTATTGCCTTTGCTGGGGTCATTTTACACTTAATGCTGGGTTCGACTTATGCTTGGAGTGTTTATCGCAACCCTATTATTGAGAAAACGGGATGGGATCAGGCTTCTGTTGCCTTTGCCTTTAGTCTAGCAATCTTTTGTTTGGGATTATCGGCTGCATTTATGGGGCGTTTGGTAGAAAAATTTGGTCCGAGAGTCATGGGGAGTCTATCTGCTTTTCTATACGCAGGTGGAAATATCTTAACAGGATTTGCAATAGACCGTCAGGAGCTGTGGTTGTTGTATCTCGCTTATGGTATTTTAGGTGGGCTTGGTTTGGGAGCAGGCTATATTACCCCTGTGTCAACGATTATAAAATGGTTTCCTGATAAACGTGGTCTCGCAACAGGTTTAGCGATTATGGGGTTTGGTTTTGCTTCTTTATTGACTAGTCCCATAGCGCAACATCTCATCGCAGGGGTAGGGCTTGTAGAAACTTTTTATATTTTAGGTGCAAGTTACTTTATTATCATGCTCCTAGCTTCACAATTCATTAAGCGTCCAAATGAGCAAGAGCTTGCAATTTTATCTGTTTCAGGGAAAGAAAAAACAGCCTCTTTGACGCAAGGAATGGCTGCGAATCAGGCCCTGAAAAGCAATCGGTTTTATATACTTTGGATTATTTTCTTTATCAACATAGCTTGTGGTTTAGGCTTAATTTCAGCGGCATCGCCAATGGCACAGGAGATGGCTGGCTTGTCTACAAGTCATGCAGCAGTAATGGTGGGCGTTTTAGGGATTTTCAATGGGTTTGGTCGTTTGCTCTGGGCGAGTTTATCTGACTATATCGGTCGCCCTCTAACCTTTAGTATATTACTGCTTGTCAATCTTTTCTTTTCTCTCTCACTTTGGCTCTTTACAGATTCCGTTTTATTTGTAGTCGCTATGTCTATTTTGATGACTTGCTATGGAGCTGGTTTTTCATTGATTCCGGCTTATCTCAGTGATATTTTTGGAACCAAGGAATTGGCTGCTCTGCATGGATATATTTTAACAGCTTGGGCAATGGCTGGTTTAGCAGGGCCTATTTTATTAGCAGAGACTTATAAAATAGCTCATTCTTACACACAAACCTTGTTCGTTTTTCTCATTTTATATAGTATAGCCTTGGCTTTGTCTTATTATCTAGGTCGTTCAATCAAAAAGGAAATCCAAAAACCGCTTACATGATTTTCCTAATGGATTCTACTATCTTTTGCTTCTCTCTTGTGTTATACTAGATAGGTTGCAAAGAAACTCATACTTTTCTTTCGTGGAAAAGAAGCAACACGGTATCTCGTTTGAAGAAGATACGTCATGAAAAGAAAAGTATAAACTAAGCGCTATAGGATGGCTTCGCACCATCTTTAGAAAGAAGAAAAACGTGAAATTTAATGAATTTAACTTGTCTGCTGAATTGCTAGCAGAGATTGAAAAAGCTGGATTTGTAGAAGCCAGTCCCATCCAAGAACAGACCATTCCCTTGGCTCTCGAAGGAAAAGACGTTATCGGTCAAGCTCAGACTGGTACAGGAAAAACTGCAGCCTTTGGCTTGCCAACCCTTGAAAAAATCCGTACAGAAGAAGCGACCATCCAAGCCTTGGTTATCGCTCCAACTCGTGAGCTCGCTGTCCAAAGTCAAGAGGAGCTTTTCCGCTTTGGCCGTAGCAAAGGAGTGAAAGTTCGCTCAGTTTACGGTGGTTCCAGCATTGAAAAACAAATCAAGGCCCTTAAATCGGGTGCTCACATCGTAGTCGGAACACCAGGCCGTCTCTTGGACTTGATTAAACGCAAGGCCTTGAAATTACAAGATATTGAAACCCTAATCCTTGATGAAGCGGATGAAATGCTCAACATGGGCTTCCTTGAAGACATCGAAGCCATCATTTCTCGTGTCCCTGAAAATCGTCAAACCTTGCTCTTTTCAGCAACCATGCCAGATGCTATCAAACGTATCGGTGTTCAGTTTATGAAGGACCCTGAGCATGTCAAGATTGCTGCCAAGGAATTGACAACAGAGCTGGTTGATCAGTACTATATCCGTGTCAAGGAACAAGAGAAATTTGATACTATGACACGTCTCATGGATGTGGAACAACCAGAACTTGCTATCGTATTTGGTCGTACCAAACGCCGTGTAGATGAATTGACTCGTGGACTTAAAATTCGTGGCTTTCGTGCTGAAGGAATTCATGGTGACTTAGACCAAAATAAACGTCTTCGTGTCCTTCGTGATTTTAAAAATGGGAATCTTGATGTTCTAGTTGCGACTGACGTGGCAGCACGTGGTTTGGATATTTCAGGTGTGACCCATGTCTACAACTACGATATTCCACAAGATCCTGAAAGTTACGTTCACCGTATCGGTCGTACAGGTCGTGCTGGTAAGTCAGGTCAATCTATTACCTTTGTTTCTCCAAATGAAATGGGCTACCTTCAAATTATTGAAAACTTGACTAAGAAGCGCATGAAAGGCTTGAAACCAGCGACAGCAGAAGAAGCCTTCCAAGCTAAGAAACAAGTAGCGCTCAAGAAAATCGAACGAGACTTCGCAGACGAAGCCATTCGTGGGAACTTCGAGAAATTTGCTAAAGATGCTCGTAAGTTAGCTGCAGAATTTAGTCCAGAAGAATTGGCTATGTATATCTTGAGTCTGACAGTCCAAGATCCAGACAGCCTTCCTGAAGTGGAGATTGCGCGTGAAAAACCACTGCCATTTAAACCATCAGGTAATGGCTTTGGTGGCAAAGGCAAGGGAGGTCGAGGAGGCCGTCGTGGAGATGACCGTCGAGATCGTAATCGCCGTGGCAATGGTCGCCGTGATGATTTCAAGAAAGGCAGTCGTGGAAACGACCGTTTTGATAAAGACAGACGGTACCGTAATAAAGACAATAAAAAACCTCGCAACACTTCAAGCGAAAAGAAAACCGGTTTTGTTATTCGTAACAAAGGAGACAAATAGAAAAAAGCGATTCACAGAGTGAATCGCTTTTATATATAAGGAGACCGATAGTAAAAGAAGATGGTGATAGTAAAGGATAGGTGAAACGGAAAGGGATTTATCATGTCATCTTCTTATGATGTTATAATATCAAAAATAAAATAGGATGTCAATAAAAAAATCGCTTTTTTTCTAAAATATTTTTGCTGTTCAAAATTGCAATTAAATAAGCAATTTTCAGATAATTATTGAAATAAAGACTTTTCTATGTTATAATGGAAGCGATTATATGCGAGGTAAAAAATGGCACATTTATTAGAAAAAACAAGAAAAATCACGTCTATTCTAAAGCGCTCTGAGGAGCAACTCCAAGATGAACTTCCTTACAATGCGATCACACGCCAGTTAGCTGATATTATTGACTGTAACGCTTGTATTGTGAATAACAAGGGACGTCTCTTGGGTTACTTTATGCGTTATAAGACCAATAATGACCGTGTAGAACAATTCTTCCAAACCAAAACCTTCCCTGACGTCTATGTACAAGGGGCAAACATGATCTATGATACGGAAGCCAATCTTCCTGTTGAGCATGATTTGACCATTTTCCCTGTGGAGAGCCGTGCGGACTTTCCAGATGGGTTGACGACCATCGCTCCGATTCATGTATCAGGGATTCGCCTAGGTTCGTTGATTATTTGGCGCAATGATAAGAAGTTTGAAGATGAAGATTTGATCCTTGTCGAGATTGCGAGCACGGTTGTGGGAATTCAACTATTGAACTTCCAACGTGAAGAAGATGAGAAAAATATTCGCCGTCGTACAGCTGTTACTATGGCGGTCAACACCCTTTCCTATTCAGAACTTCGTGCCGTATCAGCTATTTTAGCTGAATTGGATGGAAATGAAGGGCAGCTGACTGCATCAGTTATTGCAGACCGTATTGGCATTACACGTTCAGTGATTGTCAATGCGCTTCGTAAACTGGAGTCAGCGGGAATTATTGAGAGTCGTTCATTAGGAATGAAGGGGACTTATCTCAAAGTTCTAATTGGTGATATTTTTGAGGAAGTGAAAAAGAGGGACTACTAATGGCAAAAGCTTTAATCTCGATTGACTATACAGAGGATTTCGTAGCAGACCATGGAAAGCTAACTGCTGGCGCACCCGCTCAAGCAATATCAAAAGCCATTGATCAGGCAACCAGATTAGCTTTTGATCGTGGAGACTATGTCTTTTTCACCATTGATGCTCATGAGGAGAAGGATACATTCCACCCAGAAAGCAAGCTCTTTCCACCACACAACATCATCGGAACTAGTGGGCGTAACCTTTATGGCCCCCTAGCTGACTTTTATGCTGAGCATGAGGCGGATAGTCGCGTCTTTTGGATGGACAAGCGTCACTATTCAGCATTTTCAGGAACGGACTTAGATATCCGTTTGCGGGAACGTCGGGTTGATACTGTTATCTTAACAGGTGTTTTGACGGATATTTGTGTTCTTCATACGGCTATTGATGCCTATAATTTAGGTTATCAAATCGAGATTGTCAAGCCTGCGGTTGCCTCTATTTGGCCGGAAAATCATCAGTTTGCTCTTGGTCATTTCAAGAACACATTGGGAGCAAAATTACTGGATGAAAACCTTGCTGAAATTGAACTATAAGCCTGTTGGAAAAATGAAAAAAATCTGAAAAAAGTGTTGACAAAGATTTTGAAAGTTGATATACTAGTAAAGTAATCGACGCGGGGATGGCGGAATTGGCAGACGCGCAGGACTAAGGATCCTGTGACCGCTTTAGGTCGTGAGGGTTCAAGTCCCTCTCTCCGCATAGGGTAAGAGTTAGCTTTGGCTAGCTCTTTTTTTGTTAGCACGCATAGTGATTATTCAACAAGAGAGGTCTACCTTTCTTGTTTTTTCTTTTCTTTTAAATAGTGCTATAATATAGATAGAAAGTAACTGCAAAAAGTCTTATATGAAAGATCATCGAGTAATGGATACTAATAGGCTTGGTTAAAACGGATATATAAGGTAGGAAAGGAGGAGTAGATAGTCATTTGGTATTTGAAATGAGTATTTCAAAAGTGTAAAGGAGGATTACGATGGTTAATGAACTTCAACGAATAATGAGCGCCTTTATTCAAATTCTCTTTATTATTTTACTACCTTCTATCTGGTGGTTTATGACTATGAGGGGGAAAGTTCCATTTATGGAATGGATCGGACTAAAAGCTATCAAAAGAGTAAAAACCTTGCATCTGATTTTATGGATGGTGGGGGGATTTTCCTTATTTACTATTTTTTCTATCCTTATCTTTCCTCTTACGCGTAGTCTAGAAACAGCTACTTCAGCTTTTTCTGCTATGGAATATAAGGCTTTACCAAGTATTCTAATTTACAGTATTTTGCAAACATCTTTACCAGAGGAACTATTATTTAGAGGTTTTCTACTGAAACGAATGGCAAATCACATGCCGTTTGTCTTTGCAAATACCATACAGGCCTTCGCTTTTGGATTGCTTCATGGAGTATTGTTTGCTTCAGCAGTGAGTTTGGGAGTCACTTTTTTCATTGTATTTTTTACTGGAGCAATAGCAGCTTATCTTGGTTTTGTTAATGAAAAGATAGCAGGAGGATCAATTTTACCAAGTTGGCTAATGCATGCCACAGCCAACATCCTCTCTGGTTTAGTTTCTGCATTTTCTTTGCTTTGAGTGGATGCAGTTATAAAAACGAAGCTGGTAGAAATACCGGCTTTTTTTCAAAAAATAAATCAAAAATTTTTTTCGATTTCATAAACATTTCATATTTGGATTTTATAATAGTCTTACAAATATGGAGGTGACAAATGAATCCAATCCAAAGAGCTTGGGCTTATGTCAGCAGAAAACGACTGAGAAGTTTTATTTTATTTCTGATTTTATTTGTCCTTTTAGCAGGAATTTCAGCCTGTTTGACTCTGATGAAGTCCAACAAAACAGTAGAAAGCAATCTTTACAAATCACTCAATACTTCTTTTTCTATCAAAAAGATCGAAAATGGACAGACCTTCAAGTTGTCTGACCTAGCATCCGTGAGCAAGATTAAGGGACTGGAAAATGTCTCTCCTGAACTTGAGACGGTCGCAAAACTGAAAGACAAGGAAGCGGTGAGTGGTGAGCAGAGCGTAGAACGTGATGATTTGTCAGCTACAGACAAGAACTTGGTTAGCTTAACGGCTCTTGAGGATTCATCCAAGGATGTCACCTTTACCAGTTCAGCTTTCAATTTAAAAGAAGGGCGACACCTTCAAAAAGGGGATTCCAAGAAAATCCTGATCCACGAAGAGTTGGCCAAGAAGAACGGTCTTTCGCTTCATGATAACATTCGCTTGGATGCTGGTCAGTCCGAAGCTGGAAAAGGGCAAACAGTAGAGTTTGAAATTGTCGGCATCTTTTCTGGAAAAAAACAAGAGAAGTTCACAGGCTTGTCTTCTGACTTCAGTGAAAACCAAGTCTTTACAGACTATGAAAGTAGCCAAACCCTTCTGGGAAATAGTGAACCGCAGGTCAGTGCAGCGCGCTTCTATGTAGAAAATCCTAAGGAAATGGACGGACTCATGAAGCAGGTAGAAAACTTGGCTTTAGAAAGTCAAGGCTACCAAGTCGAGAAGGAAAGCAAGGCCTTTGAACAAATCAAAGACTCAGTGACAACCTTCCAAACCTTCCTCACCATCTTCCTTTATGGGATGTTGATAGCAGGAGCAGGAGCCTTAATTTTGGTCTTGTCTCTCTGGTTGAGAGAAAGGGTCTACGAAGTGGGAATTCTTCTGGCACTTGGAAAAGGCAAGAGTTCGATCTTCCTCCAGTTCTTTTTAGAGGTCGTTTTGGTATCACTTGGAGCTTTGCTTCCATCATTTATCGCTGGAAATGCCATCACATCCTATCTACTCCAAACTGTACTAGCCAGTGGAGATCAGGCAACCTTACAGGATACGCTGGCCAAAGCAAGTGGTCTATCAACCAGTCTCCTATCCTTTGCAGAATCCTATGTCTTTCTGCTCCTGATTGGTTGCTTATCAGTAGCCCTTTGTTTCGTATTTCTATTTAGAAAATCGCCGAAAGAAATTTTATCATCTATTAGTTAATACTCTTCGAAAATCTCTTTAAACCGTGTCAGTCTTATCTGCAACCTCAAAGCTGTGCTTTGAGCAACCTGCGGCTAGCTTCCTAGTTTAATCTTTGATTTTCATTGAGTATAAGAAGGAGAAATCATGACTTTATTACAATTGCAAGATGTTACCTACCGTTATAAGAACACTGCTGAAGCAGTTTTATATCAGATCAAGTATAATTTTGAACCCGGAAAATTTTATAGTATCATTGGTGAGTCAGGAGCAGGAAAATCCACTCTCTTGTCCCTGCTTGCTGGTCTAGATAGTCCTGTTGAAGGTTCTATCCTTTTCCAAGGAGAGGACATTCGGAACAAGGGGTATTCTTACCATCGCATGCACCATATTTCCCTGGTCTTTCAAAATTATAACTTGATAGATTATCTTTCTCCGCTGGAAAATATCCGCTTGGTCAACAAAAAGGCAAGGAAGGATACACTTCTTGAACTTGGTTTGGATGAAAGTCAGATCAAGCGGAACGTTCTCCAGTTATCAGGTGGTCAACAGCAACGTGTTGCCATCGCTCGTAGTTTAGTCTCAGAGGCTCCAGTTATTCTAGCTGATGAGCCAACAGGAAATCTGGACCCTAAAACTGCTGGAGATATTATCGAACTGCTCAAATCACTTGCCGAGAAAACAGGTAAATGTGTGATCGTCGTCACCCACAGTAAAGAAGTGGCACAAGCGTCAGATATTACACTTGAATTGAAGGATAAGAAACTGACTGAAACTCGCAATACTACAAAATAAGATGAGCTTGTTTTGATAGAATTATTAAATCAAATCTAGAAAGGGAACCTATGTTACACAACGCATTTGCCTATGTTACAAGGAAGTTTTTCAAATCGATTGTTATCTTCCTGATTATTCTCCTCATGGCGAGCTTGAGTTTGGTCGGCTTGTCGATCAAGGGAGCTACTGCCAAGGCTTCTCAGGAGACATTTAAAAATATCACCAATAGCTTCTCCATGCAAATCAATCGTCGCGTCAATCAAGGAACGCCACGTGGTTCTGGGAATATCAAGGGTGAGGATATCAAAAAAATCACCGAAAACAAGGCCATCGAGTCTTATGTTAAACGGATCAATGCTATCGGAGATTTGACTGGATATGACCTCATCGAAACACCAGAAACCAAGAAAAATCTCACTGCTGACCGTGCCAAGCGTTTTGGAAGTAGTTTGATGATTACAGGTGTCAATGACTCCTCTAAAGAAGATAAGTTTGTCTCTGGCTCATATAAGCTGGTTGAAGGTGAGCACCTAACCAACGACGACAAAGACAAGATCCTCATGCACAAGGACTTGGCAGCCAAACACGGTTGGAAAGTCGGAGATAAGGTCAAACTGGACTCCAATATCTACGATGCAGACAATGAAAAAGGTGCCAAGGAAACAGTTGAAGTGACTATCAAGGGACTCTTTGATGGGCACAATAAGTCTGCAGTAACCTACTCACAAGAACTCTATGAAAACACAGCTATCACAGACATTCACACTGCTGCAAAACTTTATGGATACACAGAAGACACAGCTATTTATGGGGACGCAACCTTCTTTGTAACAGCAGACAAGAACTTGGATGACGTCATGAAAGAGTTGAATGGTATCAGTGGTATCAACTGGAAGAGCTACACACTTGTGAAGAGCTCCTCTAACTACCCAGCTCTAGAGCAATCCATCTCTGGTATGTACAAGATGGCCAACCTCCTCTTCTGGGGTAGCTTGAGCTTCTCAGTTCTTCTCCTTGCCCTCTTGCTCAGTCTTTGGATCAATGCCCGTCGCAAGGAAGTAGGAATCCTCCTCTCTATCGGTCTCAAGCAGGCAAGTATCTTGGGGCAATTCATTACCGAATCTATCTTGATTGCCATCCCTGCTCTCGTTTCTGCTTACTTCCTAGCCAACTACACAGCTCGTGCCATCGGAAATACTGTTCTTGCCAATGTCACTTCAGGTGTTGCCAAGCAAGCCAGTAAGGCTGCTCAAGCCTCTAATCTTGGTGGTGGTGCAGAAGTAGACGGCTTTAGCAAGACCTTGTCGAGCCTAGATATTTCTATTCAGACATCAGACTTTATCATCGTCTTTGTCCTTGCCTTGGTTCTAGTGGTTCTCGTTATGGCGCTTGCCTCAAGCAATCTCCTCAGAAAACAACCAAAAGAACTCTTGCTCGATAGCGAATAAAAAACTTGCTACCTATTCTCCCCTAAATGGGGTATAATATAGGTAGCATTTTTATCTATTTTATCTTGATAAGGACTCTTCCTATCAGGATGAAACAGAGAAGATTTACAAGAAATTTAAAGGAATGTGAAACGTTTTTTCTATGAAAATTTTAATTGTAGAAGATGAAGAGATGATCCGTGAGGGGATCAGTGACTATTTGACGGATTGTGGTTATGAAACCATTGAGGCAGCAGACGGTCAGGAAGCTCTAGAAAAATTTTCCAGCTATGAAGTAGCCCTGGTTTTACTGGATATCCAGATGCCCAAGCTTAATGGCCTCGAAGTCCTAGCTGAGATTCGTAAGACCAGTCAGGTTCCTGTCTTGATGCTGACCGCCTTTCAGGATGAAGAATACAAGATGAGCGCCTTTGCTTCTCTAGCAGATGGTTATCTGGAAAAGCCCTTCTCTCTCTCCCTTCTAAAAGTGAGGGTGGATGCAATTTTCAAGCGCTACTACGATACGGGACGAGTCTTCTCCTATAAGGATACCAAGGTGGATTTTGAGAGTTACAGTGCAAGCCTCGCAGGTCAAGAAGTGGCCATTAATGCCAAAGAGTTGGAAATTCTGGACTATCTGGTGAAAAATGAAGGACGGGCCTTGACTCGTTCTCAGATTATCGATGCGGTCTGGAAGGCAACAGATGAGGTCCCCTTTGACCGTGTTATTGATGTCTACATCAAAGAACTGCGGAAAAAGCTAGACCTGGATTGTATCCTCACTGTGCGCAATGTTGGTTATAAATTGGAGCGAAAATGAAACGAACAGGTTTATTTACAAAGATATTTATCTATACCTTCTCGATTTTTAGTGTTCTGGTTATTTGTCTTCATTTAGCCATTTATTTTCTCTTTCCCTCGACTTATCTAAGCCATCGTCAGGAAACCATTGGTCAGAAAGCGACAGCCATTGCCCAGTCCCTGGATGGAAAAGATAGGCAGAATATTGAGCAAGTCTTAGACTTGTATTCCCAGACCAGTGATATCAAAGGAGCTGTCAAGGGAGAGATGACCGAGGACAAGTTAGAAGTCAAGGACAATCTTCCTCTGGATACGGATCGCCAGACCACTTCCCTCTTTATCGAGGAGCGTGAGGTGAAAACGCAAGATGGTAGCACCATGACTCTCCAATTTCTAGCTTCAATGGACTTGCAAAAGGAAGCAGAGCAGATTAGTCTCCAATTTCTTCCTTATACCTTGCTGGCATCCTTCCTGATTTCCCTCTTGGTGGCCTACATCTATGCTCGGACCATTGTTGCCCCGATTTTGGAAATCAAGCGGGTGACCCGTCGGATGATGGATTTGGATGCTCAAGTGCGATTGCGTGTAGATTCTAAGGATGAGATTGGTGATCTCAAGGAACAAATCAATAGCCTTTACCAGCACCTTTTGACTGTCATTGCGGACTTGCATGACAAGAATGAAGCTATTCTCCAGCTGGAGAAGATGAAGGTTGAGTTTCTTCGAGGGGCTTCCCATGAACTGAAAACACCTCTGGCCAGCTTGAAAATCCTAATCGAAAATATGAAAGAAAATGTCGGCCGTTATAAGGATAGAGACCATTATCTTGGAGTTGCCTTGGGAATTGTGGATGACCTCAGTCATCACGTTCTCCAGATATTGTCTCTTTCTTCTGTTCAGGAATTGCGAGACGAGAAAGAAGAGATTGACCTCCTTCAGATGACGCAAAGTCTGGTTAATGATTATGCTTTGCTCGCCAAGGAGAGAGAACTTCAGGTAGACATTAGCCTAACCCGTCAGCAAGCTTACATAAACCCATCTGTCATGAAACTGATATTATCGAATCTCATCAGCAATGCTATCAAGCACTCCACTCTAGGTGGCTTGGTTCATATCGGCGAGAGAGAAGGAGAACTCTTTATCGAGAATAGCTGTAGTCCTGAAGAACAAGAAAAACTGGCCCAGTCTTTTTCTGAAAATGCTAGTCGTAAGGCCAAGGGTTCGGGGATGGGACTCTTTGTGGTCAAAAGTTTATTAGAACATGAGAAATTACCTTATCATTTTGAGATGCAGGATGCTCGATTGACCTTCTTCATACGTTATCCCAAAGTCACTCAGGACTAAGGAGAAGAAAGGGGTTACATTGATTGGATTGGAAGAAATTCAATCTAAAGTATGGGAAAAACTAGCTTTTTTTATCAAAAAGTGATAAAATGAACAATGTAAATGGGATGTCCCAAAAAATATATAGGAGGCCTGACAAATGGCAATCGTTTCAGCAGAAAAATTTGTCCAAGCAGCTCGTGACAACGGTTATGCAGTTGGTGGATTTAACACAAACAACCTTGAGTGGACTCAAGCTATCTTGCGTGCAGCAGAAGCTAAAAAAGCTCCAGTTTTGATCCAAACTTCAATGGGTGCTGCTAAATACATGGGTGGTTACAAAGTTGCTCGCAACTTGATCGCTAACCTTGTTGAGTCAATGGGTATCACTGTACCAGTAGCTATCCACCTTGACCACGGTCACTACGAAGATGCACTTGAGTGTATCGAAGTTGGTTACACTTCAATCATGTTTGACGGTTCACACCTTCCAGTTGAAGAAAACCTTAAATTGGCTAAAGACGTTGTTGAAAAAGCACACGCTAAAGGTATCTCAGTAGAAGCTGAAGTTGGTACTATTGGTGGTGAAGAAGACGGTATCATCGGTAAAGGTGAATTGGCTCCAATCGAAGACGCTAAAGCAATGGTTGCAACTGGTATTGACTTCTTGGCAGCTGGTATCGGTAACATCCACGGTCCATACCCAGCAAACTGGGAAGGCCTTGACCTTGACCACTTGCAAAAATTGACAGAAGCTCTTCCAGGCTTCCCAATCGTATTGCATGGTGGATCAGGTATTCCTGATGAGCAAATCCAAGCAGCTATCAAACTTGGTGTTGCGAAAGTTAACGTTAACACTGAATGCCAAATCGCATTCGCTAACGCAACTCGTAAATTTGCTCGTGACTATGAAGCAAACGAAGCTGAATACGACAAGAAGAAACTCTTCGACCCACGTAAATTCTTGGCTGACGGTGTAAAAGCTATCCAAGAATCAGTTGAAGAACGTATTGACGTATTCGGTTCAGAAGGTAAAGCGTAATCTAGCTGAACCATACAGATGAAACCTGCCCATTGGGTGGGTTTTTTGGTTTGTGAATATATAGCCAATATACTGTAGAAGAACCAATCTTAAGTTGCTAAAAGATTCTAATTTTTGTACAATAATGCTATGAAAAAACTGAAAAAATGGTGTTTTGGCTTCATTAGTTTGCTTCTTTTGTTTTTACTCGCTACATTCATCTTTCACCGTATCTGTTTGGAAAAGGAAAAAGCCTCACTGACGCCTATGGGGCAACAAGTTCTCGTCAATGGACATCAAATAAATGTTTACGTTGAAGGGGATGGTCCTGAGACTATAGTAGTTCTCTCAGGTGCTGGTATTGCTTCTCCCATATTGGACTTTAAAAATGTATCGGAATCCTTATCGAAACAGTATAAGGTAGTTATCGTGGAGCGGGCGGGATATGGTTATAGTGATGATAGCAATTATTCAAGAGATGTGATGGAGGTTTTGTCTGAGACTCGCCAAGCTCTTTCGCAAGCAAATATCACAGAGCCGTTTATCATTCTGTCTCATTCCATGGCTAGTCTAGAGAGTCTGGCTTGGCAGGAGAAGTATCCTGATGAAGTGAAAGCCTTGATTGGTCTGGATTGGGCACTGCCGTCAAGTTATGAGAATTTAAAGGATAATCAGGCCTTGCTTACGTTGGCCTATTGGAGTAGCAAGATTGGTTTATTACGCTTCTTCCCCGAGTCTTTTTATATAAAAAATCAAACTCTGACTGAAACTGAACGAAAACAATATAGATTTCTAGCTTATAAGCAGTTGATGTCACAAGCTATGCTTCATGAATCTCAAACGGTAAAGGAAAATGCCAAGAAAGTTCCCTCTAGCATCAATCCGAAAATTTCCACCTTACTACTGGTGTCTAACGGAAAAGGCACTAGTTTTAGCCAATCAGAATGGCAACATTTTGCAGAGAGATTTGCAAGCGACCAGTCTAATGTTCAAGTTGTCTATATGGATGCGCCTCATAACCTCTATCATTATCAAAGCGATGCTATTGTTTCTCGCATTAAAGAATTTTTAGAGAATAATTGAGGGATTAAAAATCCATTGAGACTGATGATAATAATTGAAAGGTAATGACTTATGAATAATTCTTATATTTTACTTAGACATGCTCATTCAAAATTTTCAAGTGATGATTTTAATAGAACTTTGTCAGAAAAAGGATTTTCATCTCTTGATCAGTTAGAGTTTTTGAATTCTTTTAATATTGATCATTATTTTTCTAGTCCTTATAAACGAGCATTTGAAACGATTAATAGCTCGCCAATTCAATTTGATAAAATAGTTCTTGATAATCGGTTACGAGAGAGAAAATTATCTTCAACCTTTATAAAAGATTCTGAGTTTGAAGACAGTATTAAATATTTATGGCAAAATCCCAGTGAATCTCTTTCAGAAGGGGAATCAAATCAAGATGCACTAGCTAGAGTACTAAATTTTTTAATGGAATTGGAAGAGAGATACTCAGAAAAAACGATTTTACTTAGTTCACACGGGAATTTGATAGGAATACTACTACATCACTTTGATTCCAGTTTTGATTATGAAAAATGGGAGCAGATGACCTTTCCAGATTGTTTTCTAATTGATAGAAATGGGATTGTGAAAAGAATTATGAAAGATTAGTTCTTTGATTAAATAGTGATTCATATTGATCAAAATAGTTTGCTTTTTATAATTCGTAACCTGCCCATTGGGCAGGTTTTTTGGTGCTTTAAGGAGACTATTAAACCATAATTTTTGTTTAAAAGTATTATTTTAAGAGAGAAATCTCTAATTTCAGAATCTACAGGCAAACGCTTGCATTCTAGTTTTTATTGGACTATAATAGGTTGGTATAAAGCCTTCTGTAGTAATAAAATGTAGAAGGTGTAGAAAGTAAGGATTTAGATATTTGTAGTCAAAAATACAATGTTGCTATTCCTTGCGATAGGGAGAGATTTATGGCAATGATAGAAGTGGAACATCTTCAGAAAAATTTTGTGAAGACAGTGAAGGAGCCGGGGTTAAAGGGAGCTTTGCGCTCCTTTATTCATCCTGAAAAACAGACCTTTGAAGCGGTCAAGGATTTGACCTTTGAGGTACCCAAGGGACAAATTTTAGGCTTTATCGGAGCTAATGGTGCTGGGAAGTCGACAACCATTAAAATGCTGACAGGAATTTTAAAGCCGACATCGGGCTATTGTCGGATCAATGGCAAGATTCCGCAGGACAATCGTCAAGACTATGTCAAGGATATCGGGGTTGTCTTTGGACAACGAACCCAGCTATGGTGGGATTTGGCACTGCAAGAGACCTACACGGTCTTGAAAGAGATTTACGATGTGCCAGACTCACTTTTTCATAAACGCATGGACTTTTTAAATGAAGTCTTGGATTTGAAGGAATTTATCAAGGATCCCGTGCGGACTCTTTCACTGGGGCAACGGATGCGGGCGGACATTGCGGCTTCCTTGCTTCACAATCCCAAGGTTCTCTTTTTAGATGAACCGACCATTGGTCTGGATGTTTCCGTCAAGGACAATATTCGTCGGGCTATTACCCAGATCAATCAGGAGGAAGAAACAACTATCCTCTTGACCACTCACGACCTGAGCGACATTGAGCAACTCTGTGATCGAATTTTTATGATTGATAAGGGGCAAGAGATTTTTGATGGAACGGTTAGCCAGCTCAAGGAAACCTTTGGCAAGATGAAGACTCTTTCCTTTGAACTGCTACCAGGGCAAAGTCATCTTGTCTCTCACTATGAAGGCTCTTCGGATATGACCATTGATAGACAAGGAAACAGCCTCAATATTGAATTCGACAGTTCCCGCTACCAGTCGGCTGATATTATCAAGCAAACCCTGTCTGATTTTGAAATCCGCGATTTGAAGATGGTGGATACGGATATTGAGGATATTATCCGTCGCTTCTATCGAAAGGAGCTCTAAGATGGTCAAATTGTGGAGACGTTATAAACCCTTTATCAATGCAGGGATTCAGGAGTTGATTAGCTATCGAGTCAACTTTATTCTCTATCGGATTGGTGATGTCATGGGAGCTTTTGTGGCTTTCTATCTCTGGAAGGCGGTCTTTGATTCCTCGCAAGAGTCTTTGATTCAGGGCTTTAGCATGGCAGATATCACCCTTTACATCATCATGAGTTTTGTGACTAATCTTTTGACCAGGTCAGATAGCTCCTTTATGATTGGGGAGGAGGTCAAGGATGGTTCCATTATCATGCGTTTGTTGCGACCAGTGCATTTTGCGGCTTCTTACCTCTTTACAGAGCTTGGATCCAAGTGGTTGATTTTTATCTCTGTTGGACTGCCATTTTTAAGTGTCATTGTCTTGATGAAAATTTTATCTGGGCAAGGAATTGTAGAAGTACTGGGATTAACCATCCTTTATCTCTTTAGCTTAACCCTAGCCTACCTGATCAATTTTTTCTTTAATATCTGCTTTGGATTTTCAGCCTTTGTCTTTAAAAATCTATGGGGTTCCAATCTACTCAAGACTTCTATAGTGGCCTTTATGTCTGGAAGTCTGATTCCCTTGGCTTTCTTTCCAAAGATTGTTTCTGATATTTTGTCCTTCTTGCCTTTTTCATCTTTGATTTATACTCCAGTTATGATCATTGTTGGGAAATACGATGCCAGTCAGATTCTTCAGGCGCTTTTGCTACAGTTCTTCTGGCTCATAGTGATGGTGGGCTTGTCTCAGTTGATATGGAAACGAGTCCAGTCCTTTATCACTATTCAAGGAGGTTAGTATGAAAAAATATCAACGCATGCATTTGATTTTTATCAGACAATACATCAAGCAAATCATGGAATACAAGGTCGATTTTGTGGTGGGCGTGTTAGGAGTTTTTCTGACTCAAGGCCTGAACCTCTTGTTTCTCAATGTGCTCTTTCAACACATTCCTTCCTTAGAAGGCTGGACTTTTCAAGAAATCGCCTTTATCTATGGATTTTCCTTAATTCCCAAGGGACTAGATCATCTCTTTTTTGACAATCTCTGGGCTCTGGGGCAACGTTTGGTGCGAAAAGGAGAGTTTGACAAGTACCTGACGCGTCCTATCAATCCTCTCTTTCACATCTTGGTTGAGACCTTTCAGATTGATGCCTTGGGCGAACTATTGGTCGGTGGAATTTTACTAGCGACAACAGTATCAAGCATTGCTTGGACTCTTCCAAAATTCCTGATTTTTCTAGTCTGCATTCCTTTTGCGACCTTAATCTATACTTCCTTGAAAATCGCGACTGCCAGTATCGCTTTTTGGACCAAGCAGTCAGGCGCCATGATTTACATTTTTTATATGTTTAATGACTTTGCCAAGTATCCGATTTCCATTTATAATTCGCTTCTTCGTTGGTTGATTAGCTTTATCGTGCCTTTCGCCTTTACGGCCTACTATCCTGCCAGCTATTTCTTGCAGGACAAAGACGGGCTCTTTAACATTGGTGGGTTGATGTTGATTTCCCTTGTTTTCTTTGTTATTTCTTTAAAACTCTGGGATAGGGGCTTGGATGCCTACGAAAGTGCGGGTTCGTAAGAGATAAGATAGGATGAGAGTTAAAAATTAAATATGTTACAAACAACCGTTGAAAATTATAGCGGTTGTTTTTGCATGTTTATTAAGGCATAAATTCTATCCATACCCCTTTTTGCGATTTTGGTAGTTATTCCAGTTAATTGCTACTATTTTTGATGGTGTGAATGTGCTGATAATGTATCCCAGTTAACTACGAAAGTTTTGGGTTTATATTTTTTAATGTACATTAAAAAAAAAATTAATGCGTGTTAATTTTTCTTGACTTAAAATTTTTTAATTGATATACTATTTTTCAGAGAGCTAACAATTATATATAAATGTACTACTCTATCCCACTAGATAATACGTCATAAAACTTTTTATAACAAAGGCTAGCAAGGTTAAAGTTTTCTATCTATTGGGTTTAAAATAAAAAATGAAGGAATTATAATGAAAAAAAGTACGGTATTGTCATTAACTACTGCTGCAGTTATTTTAGCAGCATATGCCCCCAATGAGGTAATTTTAGCAGATGCACCTAGTTCTGAAGATGCTTTAAGAATTTCTGATAAAGAAAAAGTAGTAGCAGATGCACCTAGTTCTGAAGATGCTTTAAAAATTTCTGGTAAAGAAAAAGTAGTAGCAGATAAAGAAACAGAAAAAAATGAACAATCTGAAGAACTTCATAATGTTATAGAAACTTCAAAGGATACTGAGGAGAAGAAGACAACAGTTATTGAGGAAAAAGAAGTTGTTAGTAGAAAGCCTAAGATAGACAAAAAAACTAGTAACGAAGGAGCAAGTATCAAAGAAGACTCCAATCAATCCAAAGGAGATGATGCGAACTCATTTGTAAATAAAGATACAGAAAATCCTAAAAAAGAAGATAAACTTGTCTATATTGCTGAATTTAAAGATAAAGAATCTGGAGAAAAAGTAATTAAGGAACTATCCAATCTTGAGGATACAAAAGTTTTATATACCTATAATACGATTTTTAATGGCGCTGCCATTGAAACAACTCCAGATAATTTGGACAAAATTAAACAAATGGAAGGTGTTTCGTCGGTTGAACGATCACAAAAAGTCCAACCAATGATGAATCATGCCAGAAAGGAAATTGGAGTTGAGGAAGCTATTGATTACCTAAAGTCTATTAATGCTCCATTTGGGAAAAATTTTGATGGTAGAGGTATGGTCATTTCAAATATCGATACTGGAACAGATTATAGGCATAAGGCTATGAGGATCGATGATGATGCCAAAGACTCAATGAAATTTAAAAAAGAAGATTTAAAAGGCACTGATAAAAATTATTGGTTGAGTGATAAAATCCCTCATGCGTTCAATTATTATAATGGTGGTAAAATCACTGTAGAAAAATATGATGATGGTAGGGATTATTTTGACCCACATGGGATGCATATTGCAGGGATTCTTGCTGGAAATGATACTGAAAAAGATATCAAGAACTTTAATGGCATAGATGGAATTGCGCCTAATGCACAAATTTTCTCTTATAAAATGTACTCTGACGCAGGATCTGGGTTCGCGGGTGATGAAACAATGTTTCATGCTATTGAAGATTCGATCAAACACAATGTCGATGTTGTTTCGGTATCATCTGGCTTTACGGGAACAGGTCTTGTAGGCGAGAAATATTGGGAGGCTATTAGAGCATTAAGAAAAGCTGGAATCCCAATGGTTGTTGCTACAGGTAATTTTGCGACTTCTGCTTCAAGTTCTTCTTGGGATTTAGTAGCCAATAATAATCTGAAAATGACAGATACTGGAAATGTAACACGAACTGCCGCACATGAAGATGCGATAGCGGTCGCTTCTGCTAAAAATCAAACCATTGAGTTTGATAAGGTTAACATTGGAGGACAAAGTTTTAAATACAGAAATATAGGAGCTTTTTTCGATAAAAATAAAATCCTAACAAATGAGGATGGGTCAAAAACTCCAAATAAATTAAAATTTGTATATATAGGCAAAGGTCAAGACAAAGATTTGATAGGCTTGGATCTTAAGGGCAAAATTGCAGTAATGGATAGAATTTATACCAAGGATTTAAAAGATGCTTTTAAAAGAGCAACGGATAAAGGCGCACGTGCCATTATGGTTGTAAATACTGTAAATTACTACAATAGAGATAATTGGACAGACCTTCCAGCTATGGGATATGAAGCGGATGAAGGGACTACTAGTCAAGTATTTTCAATTTCAGGAGATGATGGTGTAAAATTATGGAACATGATTAACCCTGATAAAAAAACTGAAGTCAAAAGAAATAATAAGGAAGATTTTAAAGATAACTTAGAACAATACTATCCAATTGATATGGAAAGCTATAATTCTAATAAACCGAATGTAGGTGATGAAAAAGAAATTGACTTTAAATTTGCAGCTGACACAGACAAAGAACTTTATAAAGAAGATATTATAGTCCCAGCAGGGTCTACATCTTGGGGGCCAAGAACAGACTTGCTTTTAAAACCGGATGTTTCAGCACCTGGTAAAAATATTAAATCCACTCTAAATGTTATCAATGGTAAATCCACTTATGGTTATATGTCAGGAACTAGTATGGCAACTCCAATCGTAGCAGCTTCTACTGTTTTGATTCGACCAAAATTAAAGGAATTGCTTGAAAGACCTGTCTTGAAAAATCTTAAGGGAGATGACAAAATAGACCTTACAAGTCTTACAAAAATAGCTCTACAAAATACTGCAAGACCTATGATGGATGCAACCTCTTGGAAAGAAAAGAGTCAATACTTTGCATCACCTAGACAGCAGGGAGCGGGGCTAATTAATGTTGCCAACGCTTTGAGAAATGAAGTTGTAGCAACTTTCAAAAATACAGATTCTAAAGGTTTGGTAAATTCATATGGTTCCATTTCTCTTAAAGAAATAAAAGGTGATAAAAAATACTTTACAATTAAGCTTCACAATACCTCAAACAGACCTTTAACCTTTAAAGTTTCTGCATCAACTGTAACTACAGATGCTCTAACTGATAGGCTAAAACTCGATGAAACATATAAAGATGAAAAATCTCCGGACGGGAAGCAAATTGTTCCAGAAATTCACCCAGAAAAAGTCAAAGGAGCAAATATCACATTTGAGCATGATACTTTCACTATAGGTCCAAATTCCAGCTTTGATTTAAATGCGGTTATAAATGTTGGAGAAGCTAAAAACAAAAATAAATTTGTAGAATCATTTATTCATTTTGAGTCAGTGGAAGAAATGGAAGCTCTAAACTCCAACGGTAAGAAAAGAAACTTCCAACCTTCTTTGTCGATGCCTCTAATGGGATTTGCTGGGAATTGGAACCACGAACCAATCCTTGATAAATGGGCCTGGGAAGAAGGATCAAAATCAAAAGCAATGGAAGGTTATGATGATGATGGTAAACCAAAAATTCCAGGTACCTTAAATAAGGGGATTGGTGGAGAACATGGTATAGATAAATTTAATCCAGCAGGAGTTATCCAAAATAGAAAAGATAAAAATACAACATCCCTAGATCAAAATCCAGAATTATTTGCTTTCAATAACGAAGGAATCAACGCACCTTCATCAAGTGGCTCTAATATTGCTAAAATCTATCCTTTAGATTCAAATGGAAATCCTCAAGATGCTCAACTTGAGAGAGGATTAACGCCTTCTCCACTTGTATTAAGAAGTGCAGAAGAAGGGGTGATTTCAATAGTAAATACAAATAAAGAAGGAGAAAATCAAAAAGACTTAAAAGTCATTTCGAGAGAACACTTTATTAAAGGAATTTTAAACTCTAAAAGAAATGATGCAAAGGGCATTAAATCTTCTAAGCTAAAAGTTTGGGGTGACTTGAAATGGGATGGACTCATTTATAACCCTAGAGGTAGAGAAGAAAATGCCCCAGAAAGTAATGACAAAAAAGATCCTGCTACTAAGATACGAGGACAATTTGAACCGATTGCGGAAGGCCAATATTTCTATAAATTTAAATATAGATTAACCAAGGATTACCCATGGCAGGTTTCCTATATTCCTGTAAAAATTGATAACACCCCTCCAAAGATTGTTTCAATTGATTTTTCAAACCCTGGAAAAATTAAGTTAATTACAAAGGATACTTATCACAAGGTCAAAGAGCAATATAAGAATGAAACGCTATTTGCGAGAGATCAAAAAGAACATCCTGAAAAATTTGACGAGATTGCCAACGAAGTTTGGTATGCTGGGGCCGCTCTTGTTAATGAAGATGGAGAGGTTGAGAAAAATCTTGAAGTCACTTATGCAGGTGAGGGTCAAGGACGAAATAGAAAACTTGACAAAGACGGAAATACCATTTATGAAATTAAAGGTGCAGGAGATTTAAGAGGAAAAATCATTGAAGTGATTGCATTAGACGGTTCTAGCAATTTCACAAAGATTCATAGAATTAAATTTGCTGATCATGCTGATAAAAATGGGATGATTTCCTATTATCTAGTAGATCCTGATCAAGATTCATCTAAATACCAAAAGCTTGGCGAGATTTCCGAATCTAAATTTAAAAATTTAGAAAATAGAAAAGAGGATAGTCTTAAAAAAGATACAACTGAAGTAGAACATCATCAAGAAAATGAAGAGGCTACCGAAGAAAAATCTAGCTTGACTATTCATAAAACAATTTCAACAATTAGAGACTTTGAAAGCAAAGATTTAAAGAAACTCATTAAAAAGAAATTTAGAGAAGTTGATGACTTTACAAGTGAAACTGGTAAGAGAATAGAGGAATACGATTATAAATACGATGATAAGGGAAATATCATTGCTTATGACGATGGTAGTGCCTTAGAATATGAAACTGAAAAACTTGATGAAATCAAATCAAAAATTTATGGCATTCTAAACCCATCTAAAGATGGACACTTTGAAATTCTTGGAAAGATCAGTAATGTTTCTAAAAATGCCAAGGTATACTATGGAAATAACTATAAATCGATAGAAATCAAAACGACCAAGTATGATTCCCATTCAAAAACGATGACATTTGATTTATACGCTAATATTAATGATATTGTGGATGGATTAGCTTTTGCAGGAGATATGAGGTTTTTTGTCAAAGATGATGGTCAGATAAAAGCTGAAACTAAAATTAGAATGCCTGAAAAAAATAAGGAAACTAAAGCAGAATATCCGTATGCATCAAGTTATGGGAATGTAATAGAATTAGGAGAAGGAGATCTTTCAAAAAATAAACCAAATAATTTAACGGACATGGAATCTGGTAAAATCTATTCTGATTCAGAAAAACAACAATATCTATTAAAGGATAACATCATTCTGAGAAAAGGCTATGCACTAAAAGTGACTACCTATAATCCTGGAAAAACGGATATGTTAGAAGGGAATGGAGTCTATAACAAGGAAGATATAGCAAAAATCCAAAAGGCCAATCCTAATCTAAGAGTTTTATCAGAAACAACAATTTATGCTGATAGTAGAAATGTTGAAGATGGAAGAAGTACTCAATCAGTATTAATGTCGGCTTTGGACGGCTTTAACATTGTAAGGTATCAAGTGTTTACATTTAAAATGAATGATAAAGGGGAGGCAATCGATAACGATGGAAATCTTGTGACAGATCCTTCTAAACTTGTATTATTTGGTAAGGATGGTAAAGAGTACACAGGAGAGGATAAGTCCAATGTAGAAGCTATAAAAGAAGATGGCTCTACGTTATTTATTGATGCAAAACCAGTAAATCTTTCAATGGACAAGAACTACTTTAATCCATCTAAAACTAATAAAATTTATGTACGAAATCCAGAATTTTATTTAAGAGGTAAGATTTCTGATAAGGGTGGTTTTAACTGGGAGTTGAGAGTTAATGAATCGGTTGTAGATAATTATTTAATCTACGGAGATTTACACATTGATAACACTAGAGATTTTAACATTAAGCTTAATGTTAAAGACGGTGACATCATGGACTGGGGGATGAAAGACTATAAAGCAAACGGATTCCCAGATAAGGTAACAGATATGGATGGAAATGTTTATCTTCAAACTGGCTATAGCGATTTGAATGCGAAAGCGGTTGGAGTACATTATCAATTTTTATATGATAATGTCAAACCAGAAGTAAAGATTGATCCAAAAGGAAATACTAGTATCGAATATGCTAATGGAAAATCTGTAGTCTTTAACATCAATGATAAAAGAAATAATGGATTCGATGGTGAGATTCAAGAACAACATATTTATGTTAATGGAAAAGAATACAAATCATTTGATGATATTAAACAACTAACAGATAAGACACTAAACATTAAGATTGTTGTAAAAGATTTCGCAAGAAATACAACCGTAAAAGAATTCATTTTAAACAAAGATACGGGAGAGGTAAGCGAATTAAAACCTCATAGGGTAACTGTGACCATACAAAATGGAAAAGAAATGAGTTCAACGATAGTGTCGGAAGAAGATTTTATGTTACCTGTCTATAAGGGTGAATTAGAAAAAGGATACCAATTTGATGGTTGGGAAATTTCTGGTTTCGAAGGTAAAAAAGACGCCGGCTATGTTATTAATCTATCAAAAGATACCTTTATAAAACCTGTATTCAAGAAAATAGAGGAGAAAAAGGAGGAGGAAAATAAACCTACTTTTGATGTATCGAAAAAGAAAGAAAAAACACAATCTAATTCAACTAATGATGTCAATAGTATTGTTTCTGATGAAAATGATAAAAACTTTGAAATTAACAAGAACGTTTATCTAAATGAACAAGGGAACGTAACTAATAAAAATACCAACATCAATAGTAAATCAACTAGTAACAATCCTAATCAGTTGCCAAAAACCGGAACAGCAAGCGGAGCCCAGACACTATTAGCTGCCGGAATCATGTTTATAGTAGGAGCTTTTCTTGGATTGAAGAAAAAAAATCAAGATTAAGACAAAAGCCATAGAAAAAATGGTTTATGTACTGAGATTAGATAGTGAGGTGATGACATAGTTTTGTGAAAATATTGATTTAGAAATATATTATTTAGATTTCTATAAAAATGGGAGATTTGAAAGAGATATATGTAAAAGCCTTGTCTCAGGACAGGCTTTTTCTAATGGAGATGGGTTCTGTTTAAAATCCATTTCTTTGGCTTATAAAAATATAAATACAAACGGTTGTTTATATTTTGTGGTATAATGTATTGTAATAAATACTTGTTTTGATACCAATCTAGAGATATTTTTATAGTTATTTATTCTAGAAATTTTTGCTTGGATTTTTTTTAAAAGTCATAAAAGTTCATGGATAGTAACGAATGAAGTATCGTAAGCTTGGCTGAATATCAATCAAAAAGGAGAAAATTATGAATAAGAAAGAACGGGAAAAACAATTTGAAGAGATCAATGGACCTAAGCGGTCTGAATCAAAGTCGGCTCCGAATAAAAATATAAAAATCTATATTGGCCTAGCACTCTCTGTTTTAGTCACTCTCATCTTGGTAAGTATTTTCTCATATCTTCTGATTGGAAAGAAAGAGCCAAATCAAGCATCGTCTGCAGTTTCAACTACAGAGACAACAAGTCAAGCGTCTACAAGTCAAGCGTCTACAAGTCAAGGAAAAACGGATGAGACTGATAAGGATAAACAAGAGGAAATTCAAAAACTCAAGAATCAACTGACAGATTTGGATACCAAGATCACTGAAGCAGAAGCACTTGTTAGCAAGCTAAAGAAAGAAACTGCTGTTCCAAAACTAGATATTGAAGCAATCAAGAACAATGATTTGTCTAGTTTAGAAGGCACTTGGCGTAGTCAATCTGGTAATGAATACATTATTAATGATTCTGGAGAAGTACGTGCGACTTGGTTTACAAATGATCAAAAGTACGAATCTGTAGTTGGATTAAAGGTATCAAAAGGTCAAGATAGTCGTAACCCTGAGACAGCGTCTATCAGTGCGTGGGTGAAAGATTCTGTTGCTGGAGGATTTGTAGTAGTTGCTGTTCCAAGTGGGGTTGTTATGCAACCTGGTGATGATGGAAAGATTACGGATAAAAGCAATCATGCTGAAGAAAGACTACTTTCGGGTCAAGATTACGGGTCTATGTTAATGAAACCAGAAGATGTTTATTACCGTGTGAAACCAGATACCAGTAAACTTGAGGAAGAAGAAAAGAATTTAGCTCAACTGCAAGCTGATCGAGAAACAATCAAATCTTCTCTAGAATCTAAGGAAAAGAAAAACTAGTTTAGAATCTAACTTTAGATTATCTTAGTTCAGAAATGCTCTTGTGCTCGACAAAATCAAGAAGCTCAAATGAGCTTCTTTTCTTTTATCACCACTATTCAACCACTTAGACCGAGATATAGACCAGATAGACAAAAGGGCTTGTTCTTGAAAAAATCCTCTGCTATAATGTTTTTTGTAAGGGACGTGAGGGGTCGTGATCAGACAATTCAAGTCAATAAAAAAAAGAAAATGGAGACAAAAAATGAAAAAATTATTGGGACTTGTATTTTTAGTAGCAGCAGCGCTAGTATTGTATTTCGGATCTGTTGGATGGCCAAGTTTGGATGTTAACCTTTGGTCACTGATTCCAGTTGGATTGTTCCTCTATTTCACACTAGAAAACTTTTTGAAAAAAGACTACAAGTCTAGTCTGATGTGCTTGATCATTGCCTTTATCATTGCAAATGCTATTTTTGATCTCTTGCCAATTTCAAGTGGTTTGGTGATTGGTGCCGGTGTGCTAGCTTGTGTAGGGCTTGGCTACCTCTTTCCTGATAAGGATAAAAAAGAAGATAAATAAAAAAGTCTCGAGATTTCTCGAGACTTTTTTACTGACCAGCGTAATATTTTTGAATCCCCTTTACGATGCCTGCGACCAATTTATCTTGGTAGTGGCTATCTCTGATTTGTTGGTTTTCGGAGAAATTATCCATATAACCAAGCTCTAGGAGAACGGCTGGTTTGGCTGTTTCGCGTAGTACGGCATAGCTGCTTTCCAATAAGCCAGCATCCTTAGCTCCTGTTTCCGCTAGAAGAGAGGAGTGGATGGCAGCGGCGAGGCGTTTGCTTTCACTCATACGATCAGGGTGATTGTGCCAGTATTGATTAATCTTACTTGGATAATCAGGTTCATCGCTATAGGAGTAGGTTTGAATACCGCTCGCTTTTGAGTAGGTATTACCAGTAGCGTTGAAGTGAATACTGATAAAAATATCAGAGTTGGTTTTATTAACCATACGAGAACGTTCGGTAACAAAATCAACGTCAATATCACTATCACGAGAAGTGAGGACCTTGTAGCCTAGTTCTTCTAACTTAGTACGAAGCTTACGGTAAATCTGCATGTTGAGATCTTTTTCAGCTACATTGTAGTAAAAGGCACCTGAATCTCGACCACCATGCCCAGGATCTAGGAAAATGGTATTGCTGTATAGGCCTTTTGTAAATCCTCCTTCAGTTGAAACTTCAGAAATCCATTGGCCGTATTTTTGAAACAAGTGTTCCTTACCGTCTATCTTGTAAGTTCCTGAAACATAATGGCCATTATCATCTAGGTAGTAGCGTGCTTTGTCAGAGTTATCGTAAATCCATTCGCTCTTTGCCATGTAACCACCTGACTTGAGGTAGTATGCTCCAATCCATTCCTGATTTGCATAACGGCCATCCGCTTTTAGATAGAACCAGCTCTTGTAGGCTTTATCAAAGATCCACTCTTTTTCCGCCATGGCTCCACTGGTTTTGAGGTAGTAGCTTCCTTTCCATTTGTCTGCTAGCATCCCACCATTCTGGTCAAATGAGTACCAGGAACCTTGAATCTTTTGCCAGTTTTCTTGGACATATCTCCCTGACCCGTTTGCATAGAACCAAGTATCCTTGATTTTGACCCAGTTGTTTTCTGCCATAGCTCCACTCTGGTTGAAGAGGTAGCCCTTGAAGGTTGTCGCACTCAGCATTCCACCGTCTTTGTCAAAGTAATACCAAGAACCGTTGATTTTCTCCCATTTATCCTGTGAGATTTTTCCAGAAGGAGCGACATAATACCAAATTTGGTCTAATTTAGTCCAGCCCTTTTCTGCCATAGCTCCGCTTTTTGTGAGAAGATAGCCGTCAACGGCGGTGTTGCTGAGCATGCTTCCAGTTTGGTCAAAATAGTACCAGGAGCCGTTAATTTTTTTCCAGGTGTTCTGAGCTAGTCGTCCAGAGGAATCAGCATAGTACCATTGATTGTCCAAATGGGTCCAGCTATTTTCTATCATGACACCATCTTGGTCAAAGGCATAGCCTTTGTAGACAGTAGAATGAAGACGATTACCATCTTGATCGAAGTAGTACCATTTGCCTTGGATTTGTTTCCAGTTTAAAGCAGGCTTATCATCTTGGTAAAAACGCCAGTGGTGATTTTCTTGGTACCACCCTTCTTTTTTTGTCTTGTCTTCTTGCACATCTACTTTCGGAAGAGTTTCTGATTTAGAGTTTTCCTCAACACTTGATTCTTTCTTTTCTTCTTTGGCAATTGCTTCCTTGACAGCAGATGTGGATTGAGTAGTGTTTTCTTCTCCTAAGACGGATGCGGGTGCTAATCCTACGATTGAAAGGATTAAAGCACTGGTCAGTAGTATCTTTTTCACTTTTTATTTCCTAACTTTTTCTTTTTCACTTTTTCATTTTTCTATTAATTATCGAATTGAACTTCTTCTAGTAGATACTCGATAAAGCGTTCGCCCATCTTAGACAGGCTGGTTTTTTCATGCTGGATATAGACTAGTTCAATCGGGTCGTCAATGTCCAGTGGAATGGAAACGATATTGTCTCCGTTGAGGTTACTGTTCAAAATCCCTGTTGCAATGGTGTAACCATCCAAACCAATCAAAAGGTTAAAGAGGGTGGCACGGTCACTGACAACAATGGATTTCTTGTGGTGCTCTTGTGAAAGAATCTCCTCTGAAAAGTAGAAGGAGTTGTGCGTCCCCTGATCATAACTCAGATAAGGAAAGTCTTCCAAATCAGCCAGTTTGACCTTGTCTTTTTTAGCTAGAGGGTTGGTCTTGCTAACAAAGATATGGGGTTGAGCGGTAAAGAGGTGGTGGGCTAGCAGGTGATTGTCATCTAGCATTTTCGTTAAAACATCGCGATTGTAGCTGTTTAAAAAGAGGACACCGACCTCGCTACGGAAGTTCTTGACGTCATCGATAATCTCCCAAGTCCGAGTTTCACGAAGGAAGAGCTCGTATTTTTCCATATCACTTTTCTTGAGCAAAGAGACAAAGGCATTGACTACAAAGGCATAGTGCTGAGAGGAAACGCTGAAAAGTTCGCGGTGGGCGATAGGATTTTTATAGCGTTCCTCCAGAAGCTGAGTTTGCTCAACGACCTGACGGGCATAGGAGAGAAACTCCATCCCATCACGGGTTAAGGTAATGCCCTTGGGATTGCGGATAAAGATTTCAATGCCCATTTCATTTTCCAAGTCTCGAACGGCATTAGAGAGACTGGGTTGGGTAATAAAGAGTTGCTTGGCTGCCTCATTCATAGAGCCAGTTTCGACGATTTTGATAATATAGTGTAGTTGTTGAATTCTCATGTTTTTATTGTACCATACTTGCGGAAGAATGGGCAATGAAGACGAAGAAAATAGGGGGAAAGAGCTGGTCCTGTATTGAAAAAAAGTCTGGAATCTGCTAAAATGGAAGCTATGAAAACATTCTATGATGTGCAGCAATTTCTCAAACAGTTTGGCATTATTGTCTATGTGGGGAAGCGCTTGTATGATATTGAACTGATGAAGCTCGAACTCTCTCGGATCTATGATGCAGGTCTGATGGATAAGCTAGACTATCTAGAGGCGGAAGCTGTTCTTCGTAGAGAGCACAAGATAGAATTAGACTACATAGAGAAAAATGGAGATAAGAACTTATGACAATTTGGATTTTGTGGGGAATCGTTCTGGCGATGGCAGCATGGATGGGGTATAACTACCTTCGTATTCGTCGTGCGGCTAAGATTGTAGACAATGCAGAGTTTGAAGCCTTGATTCGGAAAGGACAGTTGATCGATGTCCGAGATGCAGCAGAATTTCACAGAAAACACATTCTTGGTGCGCGCAATATTCCTTCAAGTCAGTTGAAGTCAAGCCTTGCAGCACTTCGTAAGGATAAACCTGTCCTTCTCTACGAAAACCAACGTGGACAACGAGTGACCAATGCAGCACTTTATCTGAAAAAGCAAGGTTTCTCTGAGATTTATATCCTTTCTTATGGATTGGATTCTTGGATTGGAAAGGTCAAGACGAGCTAACATTCTGTTAAAAACTGTTTAATGATAGATAAATCTTGCATTTTATGGTATCATCATTTATATTAAATTTAAGGAGATTTTGTAATATGAATTCACAACAAAAGAAAAAACCTTCACTTATTTTAGGTATCTTATCTATCGTCCTTGGTTTGCTTTCTCCAATAGTGGGTCTGATTTTGGGGATCATAGGATTGGTCTTGGCTTTTTCATACCAAAAAGAATCTGGACTAAACTATCAAACAGAAAAAATTCTGAATATCATAGGACTTGTAGTTTCTGTTCTTAACTGGATTCTAGCCGTCGCAGTATTTTTTAGATAAGCAAAAAACAAAAAGCTTTAAACATAAAGCTTTTTTTGTTTTATCGCCCCATCTCTAAATAGTTTTTAATGATTTCCAATTCCTCTGGATTCAAGGGACGGTATTGCCCTTCTGCTAGTTCTGGGTCTAATGTAAAATCGCCGAACTGGACTCTTTTTAAGGCAGTCACCTTGACACCAACTGATAGAAACATCTTCTTGACTTGATGAAACTTGCCCTCAGAGATAGTGATGGAGGCCCGGCTCTCTGTTGGGCTTGCGGACAGAATTTCAAGCTGAGCAGGTTTACAAGTGGTCCCGTCTAAAAAGACAATCCCCTCTTTGAATTTTTGGATATGGTCTGACGTGAGCGGTCCGTTTACTACCACTTGATAGGATTTATCGACATGGTACTGGGGATGAAGGAGTTGGAAGCCTAAAGGTCCATTGTCTGTCAAAAGGAGCAGTCCCGTCGTATCGCGGTCTAGTCTGCCGATAGCATAGAGCTGGTCAGACTGGATGCCAGGTGGAAGGAGGTCCATGACGGTTGGAAGTTTCTTATCCTTGCTAGCTGTAACGACTCCGTTTGGCTTATGAAGCATGAGGTAGTTGTGCTCGTAGCCTTGGATTTGTCGTCCTTGAAAGACTAATTTCTGTAATCCAGTGTCGACATTTTGAGCGAGTGAGCTGGCTGGACAATCATCTACTAGGATTTCTTTTTTTAATAGAGCCTGTTTCATAGCCTTGCGACTGACCTTTTCTTGGGCTAATAATCTATCTAAACGCATACCAGCTTATCTTATCATAAGTCTCTGACTTTGAAAAGAGTTGCCTTGACTAGAAAAGCAGAGTGAAAACATTTACACTTAGCTGAACTGTGATTTTTGAATGAGACTGTGGTATAATTGTTCAGTTAGAAATAAAAATTTAAATATTAGAGGAAATCATGACAAAATTAAGAGAAGATATCCGTAACATTGCGATTATCGCCCACGTTGACCACGGTAAAACAACCCTCGTTGATGAATTATTGAAGCAGTCTGAAACTCTTGATGCACGTACTGAATTGGCAGAGCGTGCTATGGACTCAAACGATATCGAAAAAGAGCGTGGAATTACTATCCTTGCGAAAAATACAGCCGTAGCCTACAACGGAACTCGTATCAATATAATGGACACACCAGGACACGCGGACTTCGGTGGAGAAGTTGAGCGTATCATGAAAATGGTTGATGGTGTTGTCTTGGTCGTAGATGCCTACGAAGGAACAATGCCACAGACTCGTTTCGTATTGAAAAAAGCCTTGGAACAAGACCTTGTCCCAATCGTGGTTGTCAACAAAATCGATAAACCATCAGCTCGTCCAGCAGAAGTAGTAGACGAAGTATTGGAGCTCTTCATTGAGCTTGGTGCAGACGATGACCAGCTTGATTTCCCAGTGGTGTATGCTTCAGCTATCAACGGGACTTCTTCATTGTCAGATGATCCAGCTGATCAAGAAAAAACAATGGCGCCAATCTTTGACACCATCATCGACCATATCCCAGCTCCAGTGGACAACTCAGATGAACCGTTACAGTTCCAAGTCTCACTCTTGGACTACAATGACTTCGTAGGACGTATCGGTATTGGTCGTGTCTTCCGTGGTAGTGTGAAAGTTGGGGACCAAGTTACCCTTTCTAAACTAGATGGTACAACGAAGAACTTCCGTGTTACAAAACTCTTCGGTTTCTTTGGTTTGGAACGTCGTGAAATCCAAGAAGCTAAAGCAGGTGACTTGATTGCCGTTTCAGGTATGGAAGATATCTTTGTTGGTGAGACGATTACACCGACAGATGCAGTTGAGCCTCTTCCAATCCTTCACATCGATGAGCCAACGCTTCAAATGACCTTCTTGGTCAACAACTCACCATTTGCTGGTAAAGAAGGTAAATGGGTGACTTCTCGTAAGGTGGAAGAACGCTTGCAGGCCGAATTGCAAACAGACGTTTCCCTTCGTGTTGACCCAACGGATTCCCCAGATAAATGGACTGTCTCAGGTCGTGGAGAATTGCACTTGTCAATCCTGATCGAAACTATGCGCCGTGAGGGGTATGAACTTCAAGTGTCTCGTCCAGAAGTTATCGTAAAAGAAATCGACGGTGTTAAATGTGAGCCATTTGAACGTGTGCAAATCGATACTCCAGAAGAATACCAAGGTTCTGTTATCCAAAGCCTCTCTGAACGTAAGGGTGAAATGTTGGATATGATTTCAACTGGTAATGGTCAAACTCGTTTGGTCTTCCTTGTTCCAGCGCGTGGTTTAATCGGTTACTCAACTGAGTTCTTGTCAATGACTCGTGGTTACGGTATCATGAACCATACCTTCGACCAATACTTGCCATTGATTCCAGGAGAAATTGGTGGACGTCACCGTGGTGCCCTCGTTTCTATTGATGCTGGTAAGGCTACAACTTACTCAATCATGTCTATCGAAGAACGTGGAACCATCTTTGTCAACCCAGGTACTGAGGTTTACGAAGGAATGATCATCGGTGAAAACTCTCGTGAAAACGACTTGACAGTTAACATCACTAAGGCCAAACAAATGACCAACGTCCGTTCAGCTACTAAGGACCAAACAGCGGTTATCAAGACACCTCGTATCTTGACCCTTGAAGAGTCTCTTGAGTTCTTGAATGACGATGAGTACATGGAAGTAACGCCTGAGTCTATCCGTTTGCGTAAGCAAATCCTCAACAAGGCAGAGCGCGAGAAAGCCAACAAAAAGAAAAAATCAGCTGAATAAGAGCTAGAAAGAGATAAAGATGGTCTATTTAATCATAGGGATACTCTTATTACTACTCTATGTATTTGCGACACCCCAAAGTATCAAAGGAACAGTCAACATCGTTATCTTGGTCTTTGTAGTTGTTGCTCTCTTGATTTTGCTGATGTTGTCCATCTTGCAAATCTTCCAACTACCGACAGAATTCTTTGTCACAATAGCCATGCTTGCCCTTGCCTACTTTAGCTTGAGGGACATTACGCTCATGCCTGAAAAAAAGGGTAAAAGAAGATAAAAGAAAGAGAGCTGCGGCTCTCTTTTTCAATGTCAGAATGAGGGCTAGAGCATTTTCGTTTAGTATTATTTCCATAAAAATGGTAAAATAGTAGGAGTAGAAATGGAGTTTGAGACATGAAAGTAATCGATCAGTTTAAAAATAAGAAAGTTCTTGTTTTAGGTTTGGCTAAGTCTGGTGAGTCTGCGGCCCGTTTGCTAGACAAGCTAGGTGCTATTGTGACAGTAAATGACGGCAAACCTTTTGAGGAAAATCCTGCTGCGCAAAGTTTGCTAGAAGAGGGAATCAAGGTTGTCACTGGTGGGCATCCTTTGGAATTGTTGGATGAGGATTTCGCTCTGATGGTGAAAAATCCAGGTATCCCGTATAGCAATCCCATGATTGAAAAGGCATTGGCAAAGGGGATTCCAGTCCTGACTGAGGTGGAATTGGCTTATTTAATCTCAGAAGCGCCAATTATCGGTATCACTGGTTCAAATGGGAAAACAACCACAACGACGATGATTGGGGAAGTTTTAACTGCTGCTGGTCAACATGGTCTCTTATCAGGGAATATTGGCTATCCTGCTAGTCAAGTGGCTCAAACTGCGACAGCCAAGGACACGCTCGTCATGGAACTTTCTTCTTTCCAACTGATGGGTGTTCAAGAATTCCATCCTGAGATTGCGGTTATTACCAATCTCATGCCAACTCATATCGACTATCATGGTTCTTTTGAGGAGTATGTGGCGGCTAAGTGGAATATCCAGAACAAGATGACAGCAGCTGATTTCCTTGTCTTGAACTTTAACCAAGACTTGGCAAAAGAATTGGCTAGCAAAACACAAGCTACTGTTGTACCATTTTCAACACAGGAAAAGGTTGATGGAGCTTATTTGGAAGATGGTCAACTCTACTTCCGTGGAGAAGTGGTCATGGCAGCTGATGAGATTGGTGTTCCAGGTAGCCACAATGTGGAAAATGCCCTTGCGACCATTGCGGTAGCCAAGCTCCGTGGTGTAGACAACCAAACCATCAAGGAAACTCTTTCAGCCTTTGGTGGTGTAAAACACCGTCTCCAATTCGTGGATGAGATTAAGGGTGTCAAATTCTATAATGATAGCAAATCAACCAATATCTTAGCGACTCAAAAAGCCTTGTCAGGATTTGACAACAGTAAGGTTATCTTAATTGCAGGTGGTTTAGACCGAGGCAATGAGTTTGACGAATTGGTGCCAGATATTACAGGGCTCAAGAAGATGGTTATCCTCGGTCAATCTGCAGAACGTGTCAAACGGGCAGCGGAGAAGGCTGGTGTGGCTTATGTAGATGCGACAGATATTGCTGATGCGACCCGCAAGGCTTATGAGCTCGCGACTCAAGGAGATGTGGTTCTCCTCAGTCCTGCCAATGCTAGCTGGGATATGTATGCTAACTTTGAAGCACGTGGAGATCTTTTCATCGACACAGTAGCGGAGTTAAAGGAATAATATGAAAAAAATTGTCTTTACAGGTGGGGGGACGGTTGGACATGTCACCCTCAACCTTTTGTTAATGCCCAAGTTCATCGAAGACGGCTGGGAAGTTCACTATATTGGTGATAAACACGGAATCGAACACCAAGAAATCCTCAAGTCAGGTTTGAATGTGACCTTCCACTCTATTGCGACTGGGAAGTTGCGTCGCTATTTCTCTTGGCAAAATATGCTGGACGTGTTTAAAGTTGGTTGGGGAATTGTCCAATCGCTCTTTATCATGTTACGACTGCGTCCACAGGCTCTTTTTTCAAAGGGGGGATTTGTCTCTGTACCGCCGGTTATCGCAGCGCGAGTGTCAGGAGTGCCAGTCTTTATTCATGAATCTGACCTGTCTATGGGCTTGGCCAATAAAATTGCCTATAAATTTGCGACCAAGATGTATTCGACATTTGAGCAGGCTGCTGGTCTCGCAAAAGTCGAGCATGTGGGTGCTGTGACCAAGGTTTCAGACCAAAAAACTCCTGAACCAGATGAATTGGTGGATATCCAAACTCACTTTGATCCTAAATTGCCAACGGTATTGTTTGTTGGTGGTTCTGCAGGAGCTCGTGTATTTAACCAATTGGTGACAGATCATAAGCAAGGACTGACCGAACGCTACAATATTATCAATCTCACTGGAGATTCAAACCTCAATGAATTGAGTCAAAATCTCTTTCGTGTTGATTATGTGACAGATCTCTATCAACCCTTGATGGAGATGGCAGATGTGGTGGTGACGCGTGGCGGTGCTAATACGATTTTTGAGCTCTTGGCCATGGCGAAACTCCATCTCATCGTACCATTGGGTCGTGAAGCAAGTCGAGGAGATCAGATTGAAAATGCAGCCTACTTTGTTAAGAAAGGCTACGCAGAAGAACTTCAAGAAAGTGACTTGACCTTGGAAAGTTTGGAGGAGAAACTCAGTCACTTGCTTAGTCACAAGGACCAATACCAAGCTAGCATGAAGGCTTCGACTGAATTGAAATCTCTTGCAGATTTTTACGATCTACTAAGAAAAGACCTAGCATAAGGAATATCAATGTCAAAGGATAAGAAAAAAGAATCAAACCAGAAGCAAGAATTGTCTGAATGGCAGAAACGAAACCAGGAATACCTGAAGAAGAAGGCTGAGGAAGAAGCTGCCCTAGCTGAAGAGAAGGAAAAGGAAAAACAAGCTCGTAAGGAAGCCAACTCGAAACTATTGGAGGAATCCAAGAAATCATCGAGTGAGTCAGATGAGGAAGCCTCAAGTCCAAGCAAGGAACCATCCGAAAAAGAAGAAAAATCTCAAAAGGATGACCGGAAAGTCAAAGAGGAAAAAGAGAAGAAGAAAAAAGAAAAACCAGAGAAACCAGAAAAACCTGCCAAGCCTAAAATTGCGCATGTCCATATTTGGCGAGCTGTGAGTATCTTGGTTCCCAGTGTTCTGGTCCTCCTTCTTTCAGTCTATCTATTGACGCCACTTTCGACCATCAAAAATATCGAGGTTAAGGGAAATAGTAACACGCATACGGATGACATCAAACAGGCTTCTGGAATTCAAGATAGCGACTATACTTTAGCCCTATTGTTGGATAAGGAAACATACGCTGAGCGAATCAAGTCCAATCATTGGATAGAATCAGCGAAGATTAACTATCAATTTCCGACTAACTTTACGATTGAGGTTAAGGAATTCGATATTGTTGGTTATTATGTGTCTGGTGAAGAACATTATCCTATTCTGTCTAGTGGTACAGTAGAGTCAACTCCTGTTGATCGCTTAAACTTGCCTGAGACTTATCTGACAGTTACCTTTAACGATGAGCAGCAGGTGAAAAAGCTGATAACAGGATTGTCTACCATCAGTGAGGATATCAAGAGTCAAATCCAGAAAATCGAATTAGCACCGAGCAAGGCAACAGCAGATCTTTTAAAAATTACCATGCTGGATACAGATGAGGTTTTGGTTCCCCTATCAGAATTGAGCAAGAAATTGCCTTATTACAGCAAAATCAAGCCACAATTGTCAGAACCGAGTGTAGTCGATATGGAAGCTGGAGTATACAGCTACACGATAGCGGATAAGCTGATAGAAGAAGCAGAAGAAAAAGCCAAACAAGAGGCCAAGGAAGCTGAGAAGAAAAAACAGGAAGAAGAAAAGAAAAAACAAGAAGAACAGGGAAATCAAAGCCAAACGAGCCAGCAATCACAGAGTCGTTAGACTAACTTTTCCTCTTAATTTTGAATGGTATAGAAGTCCAGTTTCGAGTTTTTGCTTGACAAGTCCTACTATAAATAATAGAATAGAAAAAAACCTTTAAAGCAGTCCAGAGAGGCAGCTAAGGTTAGACGGTGAAAGGGTGGACTCTACCCATTTTTCGTGGAACCTTGCTGTTGGCAGGTTCCTTTTTTCATGCTCTCTAGCTTACAAAGGTAAAAGGAGAAAGGTATGCGTGAACATCGTCCAGTTATTGCTCTTGATTTTCCTAGTTTTGAGGCGGTCAAGGAATTTTTATCTCTTTTCCCAGCAGAAGAAAGTCTTTATCTAAAAGTAGGGATGGAGCTTTATTATGCGGAAGGTCCGGAAGTTGTCCGTTATTTGAAGTCACTGGGGCATAGTGTCTTTTTGGACCTCAAGCTACATGATATTCCAAATACAGTTAAATCGGCTATGAAGGTCTTGTCTCAGCTTGGTGTGGACATGACAAATGTTCATGCTGCTGGTGGTGTGGAGATGATGAAGGCTGCGCGTGAAGGTCTTGGAACACAAGCCAAATTGATCGCTGTGACCCAGCTTACATCAACGTCGGAAAGCCAGATGCAGGATTTTCAAAATATCCAAACCACTCTGCAAGAGTCTGTGATTCACTATGCCAAGAAGACAGCTGAAGCTGGTTTAGACGGTGTCGTTTGCTCAGCTCAGGAAGTGCAACTCATCAAGCAGGCCACCAATCCAGATTTTATCTGTCTGACACCAGGTATTCGTCCAGCGGGAGCTGCAGTTGGAGACCAAAAACGCGTCATGACGCCAGCGGATGCTTATCAAATCGGTAGTGACTATATCGTAGTGGGACGTCCCATTACCCAAGCTGAGGATCCTGTTGCAGCTTATCATGCCATCAAGGATGAATGGAACCAAGATTGAAATTAAAGAAATAGATTATAAAACAAAAGGAGAATACTATGACACTTGCTAAAGATATCGCTAGCCACCTCTTGAAAATTCAAGCCGTTTACCTCAAACCAGAGGAGCCTTTCACTTGGGCATCTGGTATCAAATCGCCGATTTATACTGACAACCGTGTGACGCTAGCCTATCCAGAAACTCGTACCCTAATTGAAAATGGTTTTGTGGAAGCTATTAAAGCAGAATTTCCAGAAGTAGAAGTGATTGCAGGAACTGCGACAGCAGGAATTCCTCACGGAGCCATCATCGCTGACAAGATGAACTTGCCTTTTGCCTACATTCGCAGCAAACCAAAAGACCACGGAGCTGGTAACCAAATCGAAGGTCGTGTAGCTCAAGGTCAAAAGATGGTAGTAGTTGAAGACCTCATTTCAACGGGTGGGTCTGTTCTTGAAGCCGTAGCAGCAGCTAAACGCGAAGGAGCCGATGTTCTTGGTGTCGTAGCGATTTTCAGTTATCAATTGCCGAAAGCCGATAAGAATTTTGCGGATGCTGATGTGAAATTGGTGACACTTTCAAATTACAGCGAACTGATCCACTTAGCCCAAGAAGAAGGTTACATCACGCCAGAAGGACTCGCTCTCCTAAAACGCTTTAAAGAAGACCAAGAAAATTGGCAAAATGCCTAAAACATAGAAAATCAGGTAGTCACTAGGATTACCTGATTTCTGTTTATTTTCGAAGAGTATTAGTCGACTTTTCCACCTTCAACAACTAGATCATCTGCTTTAGCAGCGTCACCGTAGGTTGGGTGAAGTGTCTTTTCATAAGCCTTGTGGAAGAAGTTTTCTTTACCTAATTTTTCAATTTCTTGGTTGATGTAGTCAAGAAGTTCTTGATTACCCTTTTGAACTGCTGGCGCAATGGTGTCTGGGTCACCGAGGGAAGTAATTCCTACTTCAAATCCTTTATTTTCGAGAGCCCAAGCTAGAACTTCCGTATTGTCAGTAGAGAAGGCATCACCACGTCCGTCAAGAAGGGCTTGGTAGGCATCGCTATATTGGTCGTATTTTTGGAGTTTTACTTCTGGGTGATTTTTCTCAAAATAAGTTTCAGCAGTCGTTCCCTTTGTAACAATCAAGGTTTTGCCTTCTAATTCTTTGACGTCTTTGATGACTTTATCTTTTGGTGACACAACACCGAGGGAAACTTTCATGTAAGGAAGGGCAAAGTCAACTTGTTTCTTACGTTCGTCAGTAACTGTGAAGTTGGCAAGGGTGATATCCACCTTGTTTGAAATCAAGTATTCAGCACGGTTGGCAGCATCAACAGAAACGTATTTAACCTTTACACCAAGGTCTTGAGCTAATTGGTTACCCAATTCGATATCGTAGCCTTGGTAAGAACCGTCGTTGTCAACATAACCAAATGGCTTTTTGTCTCCAAATACGGCGATTCGTACCTCACCACTTTTTTTGATTTCGTCGATAGTGCGGGCCTTGGCGGTTGTTTTTCCTGATGAAGCATCAGAGCTTCCACTTGAGCTACAAGCTGTGACAAAGATAAGCGCAAATGCTAGAGCAAAAACAGTTAGAATTGGTTTGAGTAGTTTCATAAAAATCTCCTTTATAGATATGAGCCGAACTGGCTAAAGTCAAAGACGTTTAAAAATTCCTGTGCTCGTTTGGTTTGTGGATTAGTGAAGAATTCCTGAGCCGTTCCTTCTTCAGCAATTTTCCCTTGGTCGAGAAAGATTATCCGATCTGCAATAGCTTGGGCAAACTGCATTTCGTGGGTTACCAGAATCATGGTGCGCCCTTCTTGAGCCAAGTCATTGATGAGTTCCAGAACTTCACGCACCATTTCAGGATCCAGCGAAGCCGTCACTTCGTCAAAGAGGATAATTTCTGGATGCATGAGAAGGGCACGGACAATTGCCACTCGTTGTTTCTGTCCACCGGATAATTGGCGAGCAAAACTGTCTTTTTTATCGAGCAATCCGACACGTTCCAGTAGTTGCAAAGCTTCCTCCGTTACTTCTTTCTTGTCTCGTCCCTGAGCTTTGATAGGGCCTAGGATGAGGTTTTGAAGGACATCTAGGTGAGGAAAGAGTTCATAACTTTGAAAGACCATGCCAATCTTTTGACGAACCAGGTGAAAGTTTTTCTGATTGCCAATAATGGACTGGCCATCCAGAAGAATATCTCCACCTTGAATGGTTTCTAGACCATTGAGGCAACGAAGGAGAGTGCTTTTTCCGCAACCAGATGGCCCAAGAATAACCACAACCTCCCCTTTTTTGATTTGCAAGGATAGACCTTGGAGGATAGGATTGTCTCCGAAGGATTTTTTTAGGTCCTTGATTTCTAAAATAGTTTCAGACATTTAGTTCCTCCAATGTTTTTCTAAGTGAGTGGATAGTTTGGAAATAGGAAAACAGACTGCGAAATACAGGACCAGAATGGTTCCATAAATCCAAAAGGAAGCGGTTGGGATTGTCAAGCGATTGCTGTCAATGATTTGTTGTCCAACCTTGGTAACTTCCACAACCCCAATCAAGACAACTAAGGAAGTCGTTTTGATCATACGAGTGACAAGATTGATGGCTTGTGGTAGTAGTCTTCTCAAGACCTGTGGAATGATAATGTGATAGTAAAGTTGGAAGTTGGTCAAGCCCAGAGCCTGTCCGCTTTCAAACTGATGTTTAGGGAGAGAAGTGATGGCTCCACGTACCAAGTCCCCCATTTCAGCTGTACCCCAGAGGGTAAAAACAATAATAGCCGAAGTCTCGCCTGAGATATTGATATTAAAGTTTCGAGCTAAGCCGAAATAAACGATGAAAAGTAGTACCAGCTGGGGCATGATACGGATAAATTCCAGATAAAAGCGTGTTAAAAAACGAATAACTCTAGAATGGTAGGTCATGATGATTCCCATGACTGTTCCGAAAATCATTGATAGAAGGACGGAGAGAATGGAAATTCCAATCGTGACACCCAATCCCTGTAGAATACGCAGGAGATTATTTCCCTGAAAGAGTACTTGCATTCCCGAATCCTGCATGGCGGAGCCTCCTTTCTATCCAGCTAAAGACTAGAGAGATGGGTAGAAGCATGATCAGGTAAGCAACTACCAACATGGCTAGTGCAATGTCTGTCTCATAATAGAGTCCAATCAAGTCCTTGGCGACGTACATGAGATCGGCTAAGGCTACCGCAGAGAAGACAGAGGTTTCTTTGATGAGAAAAATGACATTGGCACTAAAGGACGGTAGAGCAACCGCAGTCGCTTGCGGAAGAACCACATAGCGAAAGACCTGTACAGGCGTTAGACCGATGGCTAGACCAATCTCGTGCTGGGTTTGACTAACTGCTTCCAGTCCGCTTCTGAAAGATTCAGCCATGTAGGAGCCACCTAAAAAGATGAGCCCAACTGTTGCACAGACTTCTGAAGAAAGAACAATCCCTATTCGGGGAAGCCCGAAGTAGAGGAAGAAGAGCTGAATCAAAAGGGGCGTGTTTCGTGACAATTCGATGTAGGCTGTTGCTAGCTGTGAAAAGATAGGAACGCGATAATGCCGAATGACACTAACGATTAGACCAACAAGAAAAGAACCCAGAATTCCCCAAACTGCGATATGTAAGGTCAGAAAGAATGCCTTTTGATAGAGCGGTAAATATTGTTCAACAATGGACCAATCCAAAATAGAACCTCCCATCTAGGAATAATATAGCTATTGTAGCACTAAAGGGCATGTTTGGATAATATGAATTTTTTATCACAATGATAGAAAATATTTATCATGTCTGTGATTTGAAATTCCCAGACAAAATTTTTGAAAGGATTCTGAAAAAGAGGTAAGATAGTTTATGTAAGAAAAAGTAAACGCTTACTTAATAAGGAGGACACTTTATGTCATATAAAACAAGTAATGCAGAAGGACCTGTAGATTTTATTAACACTTATGATTTGGAGCCAATGGCGCAACAAGTCATTCCTAAAGCTGCCTTTGGTTATATCGCTAGTGGAGCAGAGGATACTTTCACTCTACGCGAGAACATCCGTGCCTTTAACCACAAACTCATCGTTCCGCATACGCTTTGTGATGTGGAAAATCCAAGTACAGAGATTGAATTTGCAGGTGAAAAATTATCTTCACCCATCATTATGGCGCCTGTTGCGGCTCATAAATTGGCAAATGAGCAGGGGGAAGTAGCTACTGCGCGTGGTGTGCATGAATTTGGTTCTCTTTATACAACCAGCTCTTACTCTACTGTTGACCTTCCAGAAATTACGGAAGCTCTTCAAGGGACACCTCATTGGTTCCAATTTTACTTTAGTAAAGATGATGGGATCAACCGCCACATCATGGACCGTGTGAAGGCTGAAGGCTACAAAGCGATTGTCTTGACGGCAGATGCAACTGTAGGGGGCAATCGTGAGGTCGACAAACGCAATGGATTCGTCTTTCCAGTTGGCATGCCGATTGTTGAGGAATACCTGCCAGAAGGTGCTGGAAAATCAATGGACTTTGTTTACAAATCAGCTAAACAACGCTTGTCTCCACGTGATGTCGAATTTATCGCTGCATACTCAGGACTTCCTGTGTATGTCAAGGGACCACAATGCCGTGAGGACGTTGAACGCTCTCTTGCCGCAGGTGCTTCTGGTATCTGGGTAACCAACCACGGTGGCCGCCAAATCGACGGTGGACCAGCTGCCTTTGACTCACTTCAAGAAGTGGCTGAAGCAGTTGATAAACGTGTGCCAATTGTCTTTGACTCTGGTGTTCGTCGTGGTCAGCACGTCTTTAAAGCCTTGGCTTCAGGAGCAGACTTGGTAGCTATTGGGCGCCCTGTTATTTATGGCTTGGCTCTTGGCGGTAGTGTTGGTGTGCGTCAAGTCTTTGAGCACTTGAATGCAGAATTGAAGACAGTCATGCAGTTATCTGGAACTCAGACTATTGAGGATGTCAAACACTTCAAACTGCGTCACAACCCATACAATCCAACCTTCCCAGTTGACCCTCGTGACTTAAAATTGTATTGATAAAGAAGACGGCCTCCACCTTATGTGGAGGTTTTTCTTCGTGTATAGAAAGATTAAATCGTTATTAGAAACTATATAAATATATTTTTCGGTCAAATATCTTGCTAGGGCTTTCATTTTTTGCTATACTGGTCTAGTAATAAAATAATAAAGACATTTGGGGTGCCTTAGGCTGAGATGATACCCATTGAACCTGATACAGTTAATACTGGCGAAGGGAAATGTGAAAAGGTTTTTTTCGTATGTCGAAAAGAACTGTCTAATCTTGTAAGCTAAACTCTAATTCTCGTTTGTAATTGGAGTTTTTTTGTTTATCAAAAGAGGATAGGCTTTTTTAGGTAGCTCTCTGCAAATGCCCTCGATGTTCTTTAAAAGTATCAAGTGGAATTACGATTTTGCTTGGTATCTCTTGATATTTTATTGATTACGAACGAGTAAAGAGAGGAAAAGTAATATGGAAACACGAGACTATGCATTTCAGCCAGGTTTGACCGTTGGAGAATTATTAAAAAGCAATCAGAAGGATTGGCAGGCTGCAATCAATCATCGTTTTGTTAAGGAACTTTTTGCGGGGACAATTGAGAATAAGGTCTTAAAAGACTACCTGATTCAAGATTATAATTTCTTTGATGCCTTCTTATCCATGCTGGGTGCCTGTGTAGCTCACGCAGACCAGCTTGAATCCAAACTTCGTTTTGCTAAGCAACTAGGCTTTCTTGAAGCAGATGAAGATGGTTATTTCCAAAAGGCTTTCAAAGAGTTAAAGATAGCAGAGAATGACTATCTAGAAGTGAACTTGCACCCTGTAACAAAAGCGTTTCAGGAGCTAATGTATTCTGCTGTGGCTTCATCAGACTATGCTCATCTTTTGGTCATGCTGGTCATTGCAGAAGGTCTCTATTTAGGCTGGGGTTCTAAAGATTTGGCACTACCTGAAGCCTATATTCATTCGGAATGGATTAATCTACATAGAGGTCCTTTCTTTGCAGAGTGGGTTCAATTTCTAGTTGATGAACTTAATCGTGTCGGGAAAAATCGAGAAGATTTGACAGAACTTCAGCAACGCTGGAATCAAGCAGTTGCTTTGGAATTAGCTTTTTTTGATATTGGTTATGAATTATAGGACAGATTCAATACTTTTATGTAGATCAAAAGAATGAACAAACAAACTATATAAATATATTTTCCAGTCAAAGTTCTTGCTAGGGCTTTCAAATTCTGTTATACTGGTCCAGTAATTAAATAATAAAGACATTTGGGGTGCTTTAGGCTGAGATGATACCCATTGAACCTGATACAGTTAAGACTGGCGAAGGGAAATGTGAAAAGGTTTTTTTCGTATGTTGAAAAGAACTGTCTAATCTTGTAAGGTAAACTCTAATTCTCGTTTGTAATTGGAGTTTTTTTGTTTATACAAACTGGATAGGCTTGACGACAAGCCTTTTGGTAGCTCTCCTTGAATGCCCCACTTTTCTTTAAAAAAGGAGTTTTTTATGTTGAAAAAATGGCAGTTAAAAGATGTTATCTTGCTTGCTTTCTTGTCTATCTTTTTTGGTGGCGTTTTTGTGGGATCTGGCTATCTGTTTGATATCCTCACTCTGATTTTAGCCCCTCTTGGCTTGCAGGCCTTTGCCAATGAAATCCTCTTTGGTCTCTGGTGTATGGCTGCGCCCATTGCTGCCATCTTTGTTCCAAGAGTGGGAAGCGCAACGATTGGAGAAGTGCTAGCTGCGCTTGCTGAAGTCCTTTATGGTAGCCAATTCGGTCTAGGTGCCCTTTTGTCTGGCTTGGTTCAAGGTTTGGGAAGTGAACTTGGTTTTATCGTAACCAAGAATCGCTATGAAAGTTGGCTCTCTCTAACTGCTAATAGTATTGGGATTACGCTTGTTAGCTTTGTCTATGAATACATTAAATTAGGTTACTACGCCTTCTCCCTTCCTTTTGTCCTTTCCTTGCTGGTGGTTCGTTTTATTTCCGTCTTTTTCTTCTGTACCATCTTGGTTCGTACCATTGTCAAACTCTACCATCAGTTTGCAGCTGGAGGAAAGGCATAGATGGGCCTGGAATTAAGAGGGATTCAATCCCCAATCTTTTCGGAACCGATTGATTTTACTTTTCATGCGCAAGCTTTTACCTTGTTAGTTGGGAGCAGTGGTTCAGGAAAATCCAGTCTCTTTCAAATTATTGCTCAAGTCAGTTCTCTTCCCTATAGTGGTCAAGTCCTGATAGATGGGAGTCAGGTCAGTCAGCTTTCTATCGTCGAACGTGTCCAGACGGTTGGCATTCTCTTTCAAAATCCCAATCATCAATTTACCATGGAGAACTTGTTTGAAGAGCTGATTTTTACCTTGGAAAATATTGGGCATCCCGTTCAGGAAATTGATGCTAAAATAGCTGAGGTGGTCCGGCAATGTCGCTGCAAGGCAATCTTGAACCGTCCCATCCATCACTTATCAGGTGGGGAAAAGCAAAAAGCTGCACTGGCTGTTCTTTTTGCTATGAACCCTAGGGTCTATCTCTTGGATGAACCCTTTGCTTCCATTGATCGAAAAAGTAGGCTAGAGATCCTAGAGATTCTAAAAGAGTTGTCCTCTAATGGGAAGACAGTCATCCTGTGCGACCATGATTTATCAGACTATGGAGCCTACATTGACCATATGGTGGAGCTGAGAGACGGGCAACTAAGGGAAATAAATAAAATCCCAACCTCTGAGATGACACAGGTTGCTTCAAAGGAAGTTGCTTCTAACCCAGAACTATTCCATATGGACCGTGTGACTTGTGAGCTGGGAAATCGCCCCCTCTTTTCGATTGCTGATTTTACTATCTACCAAGGAATTTCCTGTATCTTGGGTGATAATGGTGTCGGGAAATCAACCCTCTTTCGCTCTATTCTTCAATTTCAAAAGTATAGAGGGCGCATTACTTGGAAGGGTTCGGTCCTAAAAAAGAAAAAGAGTCTGTATCGTGACCTGACGGGTGTCGTTCAGGAAGCTGAGAAGCAATTTATCCGAGTCAGTCTGCGAGAGGAACTGAAATTAGATAGCTCAGATACTGAAAGAAATCAGCGGATTCTCCAAGCATTACAATTTTTTAATTTGGAGCAGGTACTCGATAAGAGTCCTTATCAATTAAGTGGTGGCCAGCAAAAGATTCTTCAGCTATTGACCATCTTAACCAGCAAGGCTTCTGTGATTTTGCTAGATGAACCTTTTGCAGGTTTGGATGATAGAGCTTGCGACTATTTTTGTCAGTGGATGTTGGAGGAGAGCAATCAAGGAAGAAGTTTTTTGATCATTAGCCATCGTTTAGATCCCTTGATCTCTGTGGTCGATTATTGGATTGAGATGACTAGTGAGGGTCTTCGTCATATTAAAGACGTGACTATCAGCAAACCTCTCAGTTTTCTGAGTAGGAATACTCAAGGGGAGGTGAGGTAGTATGATCAAAGTAGCAACTCAGACACCGATTATTAGTCTTTTCTTGCTGATTTTATCCTTGGAAACATCTTTCCTTCCTTCGATTGCTCTTAATCTTTCAGTAGTCGCATTTTGCATCCTCTTTATGCTCTATTATCGTCGATTTAAAATGTTGGCTTGGATGCTCTTGCTCGCCATTTTGCCATCCTTTGCTAACTATTGGGCAGTACAGTTACATGGGGATGCTTCGCAGGCAGTGATACTTGGAACGAGGGCTTTTGTGACGGTTTGTATCGGTCTTGTCTTTGTTTCTAGTATTTCCCTAAAAGAGCTTTTATTGTACTTGGCTCAAAAGGGGTTATCACGGTCTTGGGCCTATGCCTTGATTGTGGTATTCAATGCCTTTCCCCTCATTCAGCAGGAAATCAAGTCCCTCAAGGAAGCTTGCTTATTGCGTGGTCAAAAACTGCATGTTTGGTCTCCCTTGATTTACAGCAAGGTTCTGATGACGGTCTTTAGATGGCGCCATCTTTATCTGAGAGCTCTGTCTGCTCACGGATATGACGAACATGTTCATTTGGAGAATCGCTATCGGACTTTTTATATTTCTCAGAGGACAAAATTGATTTACCTACTTTTCTTTTTATTGCTTCAAACCAGTCTATTTCTATAAAGGAGTTATTATGGAATTTACAGATATTGCGATGGAATTATCCACGGAAGCTTGGCAGGCTTCCTTTAACCATCCCTTTGTTTTACAGTTACAAGAGGGAACGTTGGAACCTTCCATCTTTCGCTATTACCTGATTCAGGATGCCTACTATCTGAAGTCTTTTTCAGAAGCCTATCACCTCTTGGCTGATAAGACTTCAAACCAAGAGATGAAAAGACTCTTGAAACAAAATGCTCAGAGTCTAGTGGAGGGTGAGTTGTTTATCCGCCAACAATTTTTCATGGAATTAGGAATCAGCGACCAGGAAATGGAGCAACATCCAATCGCTCCAACCTGTTATCATTACATTTCTCATATTTATCGCCAGTTTGCAGAGCCAAACTTGGGCATTGCTTTTGCTAGTTTGCTTCCATGTCCTTGGTTATACCATGATTTGGGCAAGGCACTTAATCGCAAACCATCCCCGAATCCTCTTTATCAACAGTGGATTGAAACCTATATCACCGATGAGTTAGAACAGCAGATTAAAGAGGAAGAAGCCCTGGTCAATCAGCTCTATCGCGAAAGTGACGAGACAGACAAACAAAAAATGCTAGAGGCCTTCCACCGAAGTGTCCACATGGAAGCTAAGTTTTGGGAGATGGCTTACCAACATCAAACCTGGACGAGTGATTTGCAGTCCTTAGAAAAAGAGAAGAAATAGAAAATGAGAAACCACCAACTACAAGTTCACAAATTAACCATTTTATCCATGATGATTGCTCTTGACGTAGTACTTACACCCATCTTTCGAATTGAAGGAATGGCACCAATGTCCAGTGTAGTCAACATCCTAGCAGGGATCTTGATGGGACCTGTTTATGCCTTGATCATGGCTACAGCCACAGCCTTTATCCGTATGACAACTCAAGGGATTCCACCTTTAGCTCTTACAGGAGCAACTTTCGGAGCCCTCCTTGCAGGTCTCTTTTATAAGTATGGTCGGAAATTTCACTATTCTGCTCTAGGAGAGATTTTGGGAACAGGTATTATCGGTTCTATTGTTTCCTATCCTGTTATGGTTCTCTTTACAGGATCTGCGGCCAAGCTCAGTTGGTTTATCTACACTCCTCGATTTTTCGGAGCAACCTTGATCGGTACAGCCATAGCTTTTCTTGCCTTTCGATTTTTAATCAAGCAGGAATTCTTTAAAAAAGTGCAAGGATATTTTTTCAGTGAAAGGATAGACTGATGCAGAAATTGACAAATCCTTTCCCTCTAGCAACCAGTTCCTTGATTCACTGTATTACCAATGAGATTTCTTGTGAGATGCTGGCTAATGGTATTTTGGCTCTGGGATGCAAACCTGTTATGGCAGATGATCCCCGTGAGGTTCTTGATTTTACCAAACAAAGCCAGGCTCTCTTCATCAATTTGGGGCATTTGTCAGCTGAGAAGGAGAAAGCAATCCGTATGGCGGCTACTTATGCAAACCAAGCTTCTCTCCCAATGGTAGTAGATGCGGTTGGCATAGTGGCTTCCCCCATTCGTAAGGATCTAGTCAGAGATCTTTTAGACTATAGACCTACGGTCCTTAAAGGAAATATGTCGGAAATCCGAAGTCTTGTTGGCTTAAAACACCACGGAGTCGGGGTCGATGCTAGTGCTAAAGATCAAGAAACTGAAGATTTGCTCCAAGTCTTGAAAGACTGGTGTCAGCTTTATCCTGGTATGTCGTTCTTAGTAACTGGACCCAAGGACCTCATAGTTTCAGAAAATCAAGTTGCTGTATTGAGGAATGGCTGTGCAGAATTGGACTGGATAACAGGGACAGGAGACTTAGTTGGAGCCTTGACAGCTGTTTTTCTCAGCCAAGGAAAGACTGCATTTGAAGCTTCTTGCCTAGCAGTTTCTTATCTCAATATCGCTGCTGAGAGAATTCTTGTTCAAGGAATGGGATTGGAAGATTTCCGCTTTCAAACTCTCAATCAGCTCTCTCTCCTAAAAAGAGATGAAAATTGGCTAGATACCATCAAAGGAGATATTTATGAATAGAGAAGCGCTCAGACTATATCTGGTAACCAACCGCTACCAAGATTCCTTGGAAAGCTTCCTTAAAAAGGTTGAGACGGCCTGCCGTTCAGGTGTTACCATCATCCAATTGCGAGAAAAAAATCTCACTACCAATCAATATTATCAACTGGCAAAACAAGTCAAGGAAATAACAGATGCCTACCAAGTACCCTTAATTATCGATGATCGGTTGGATATCTGTCTCGCAGTAGATGCTGCAGGTTTGCATATTGGCGACGATGAACTACCAGTTTCGGTTGCCCGCCAAGTTTTGGGTCCTGAAAAAATCCTCGGTGTCACTGCTAAAACAGTAAAAAGAGCCCTGGAAGCAGAAACATCGGGTGCGGATTACTTGGGAACAGGAGCCATTTTCCCAACTAGGACCAAGGAGAATGCTCCCATCACCCTGATTTCAACCTTGAAAACCATTTGCCAAACGGTCGCCATTCCAGTAGTTGCTATCGGAGGATTGACGTCAGAGAATATTGACCAACTTGCTGAAACTGGTATAGCAGGGGTAGCCGTTGTCCGTGATTTGATGCAGGCAGAAGATATAGAAGCAAAAACGCAAGCTTTTTTAACAAAGCTAGATGACATTATTTCCTAATCAAAAACTCTCTAATTCCCTTATAGTGGGAACTAGAGAGTTTTTTCTTAATCTTTAAAGCTTGTATGGTTGACTGGGCCAGAACCATGACCGAGTTGAGGGGCGTCTTGGATGGCTTTTGTGATAAAGGCCTTGGCCTTATCGACTGCCTGATAAAGGGTCTTCCCCTTGGCTAGTTCAGCCGTAATCACTGCAGCAAAAGTACATCCAGTACCATGGGTGTGACAGGTTTGAATTCGTGGACTTTCCCAGACAAATTGTTCCTCCTTGGTAAAGAGGAAATCCTTGGCACCACCTTCAAGATGACCACCTTTGATAACTACAGACTGAGGACCAAATTCTTTTAAAATCAGGCGACCAGCACGCTGCATGTCTTCTGGATCATGGATTGAAAAACCAACAATCTCTTCTGCTTCAGGAAGATTGGGAGTGATAATGGTTGCAAGGGGAAGTAGGTTTGTTTTTAGGAAGCTTCTCGCACTGGTATCAATCAGGGTGTCCCCACTCGTAGCGACCATAACAGGGTCCAGCACATAGGGACAGTCCAGCTTTTTAAGGTAGGGTTGGATGATCTCCATGATCTCAGTAGTTGCCAACATACCAGTTTTCACAGCCTGAGGTTTGATATCCGAAAAGACACTCTCCAATTGAGCTTCCAGCATTTGGTTGGAGACGTGCTCGATTAATTGAACACCTCTGGTATTTTGAGCGACAAGGCTGGTGACAACGGCCATTCCATAGACATCTCTCGCTTGGAATGACTTCAAATCAGCCATAATGCCAGCACCGCCACTAGGGTCAGTTCCTGCAATGGTTAGAGCAACGGGTAAATAAGTCATCTAAAACCTCCCAACCAACTGAAGTTTGTATTCTCAAGAACAAGCTAGTCTGTTTGAGGAAAGCAATAGAAGACTAGCTAGTCCTCATTATCATTTCCACTTCCATCAGCTAGCATTACCTAGATTGAGTCAAAGGGATATAACAGTCGTTAATCTCAGCTTTACGCACCCCTAGTGGTTGTTTTCTTTTTTCTACAGTATAGCATATTTTTATAGTTTATATAGTGAAATTTGACTGCAAATCTCTCGTTACAGGATTAGAATTCTATTTTTCGAAAAAATAATAAAAATTATAGTTGACAAATGTAGATTTTGAGAGTATACTAATAACTGTAATCGACAAATGTAGATTTAGGAGGTGTGATGATGCAGATTTCAGATGCAGAATGGCAGGTCATGAAGATTATTTGGATGCAAGGAGAGCAGACCAGTACGGATTTGATCAGGGTTCTGGCGGAGCGGTTCGACTGGTCCAAGTCGACCATTCAAACTCTTTTGGCTCGTTTAGTTGAGAAAGAGTGTCTGACAAGGAAAAAAGAAGGCAAGTTCTTTGTCTATTCAGCCCTTTTAACTCTGGACCAGAGTCGAGACTTGCTTGTCCAAGATATCAAAGACAAGGTTTGTTCTCGTAGGATTAAGAACTTGTTGGCTGATTTGATTGTGGAATGTGATTTCACTTTGGCTGACTTGGAAGACTTAGAAGCTGTGATTTCTAAGAAGAAATCAAGCGCTGTAACAGAAGTAAGATGTAATTGTATGTAAAGGAGACGCTATGTTAAATCTATTTGTATCTATTGTTGTTTTAGGAATGATTGCTTTTATCCTCTTTTGGTTTTTCAAAAAACCGCAAGAAGATGCTAAGAGAGCTCAGCAAAAGAATGGCTATCAAGAAATTCGAGTGGAGGTCATGGGAGGATATACTCCAGAAACCATTATCCTCAAAAAATCGCAACCTGCTCGCATTATTTTTGATCGAAAAGATCCTTCACCTTGCTTGGATCAAATCGTTTTTCCAGACTTTGGAGTGCATGCAGATCTGCCTATGGGAGACCAATATGTGGTTGAAATCACACCTGAAGAAGCAGGTGAGTATGGTTTCTCTTGTGGCATGAATATGATGCACGGTAAGATGATTGTAGAATAGGAGAATATTATGACTGAAATTGTAAAAGCAAGCCTTGAAAATGGTGTTCAAAAAATCCGTATCACGGCAGACAAAGGCTACCATCCAGCCCACATTCAACTGCAAAAAGGGATTCCTGCTGAGATTACCTTTCATCGTGTGACACCATCAAACTGTTATAAAGAAGTTCTCTTCGAAGAAGAAGGGATCCTAGAACCAATCGGCGTAGATGAGGAGAAAGTCATTCGCTTTACTCCTCAAGAATTGGGTGAGCATGAATTTTCATGTGGCATGAAGATGCAAAAGGGGAGTTATACCGTAGTTGAGAAGACTCGAAAATCTCTATCACTTTTACAGCGTTTTTGGATTACTAGTATCTTTACTGTGCCTCTTGTGATTCTCATGATTGGGTTGTCGACAGGAGGAATTAGTCACCAAGTCATGCTTTGGGGAACTTTCTTAGCTACGACACCCATTATGTTGGTATCTGGAGTTCCTTATATCAGAAGTGCTTGGGCTAGCTTTAAAAAACATAACGCCAACATGGATAGTTTGGTAGCTCTAGGAACCTTGGTAGCTTATGTCTATAGTTTAGTTGCCCTCTTCACTGGTTTGCCTGTTTATTTTGAAATTGCAGGATTTCTCCTCTTTTTCATTCTTTTAGGTGCAGTATTTGAAGAACGCATGCGCAAAAACGCTTCGCAAGCAGTCGAAAAATTATTAGACCTACAAGCAAAAACAGCAGAGGTTTTGCGTGATGATGTTTATGTTCAAATACCTCTAGAACAAGTCAAAGTTGGGGATCTCATTCGCGTTCGACCAGGTGAAAAAATTGCCGTTGATGGTATTGTTTTAGAAGGTGAAACTAGTATTGATGAGTCAATGGTGACTGGGGAAAGTATTCCAGTAGATAAGTCTGCCGGTGATACTGTCATTGGTTCAACCATCAATAATAGTGGTACGATCATCTTTAGAGCTGAAAAAGTTGGTTCTGAGACTATGTTGGCTCAGATTGTGGACTTTGTGAAGAAAGCGCAAACGAGTCGTGCTCCTATTCAAGATTTGACCGACAAGATTTCTGGAATTTTTGTACCAGCAGTTGTCATTTTAGGACTTCTTACTTTTTGGGTCTGGTTTGTTTTACTTGGAGATAGCTTTGTGACTTCTCTTCTTTATGGAGTAGCAGTTTTGATAATTGCCTGTCCTTGTGCACTAGGACTCGCGACACCGACAGCACTCATGGTTGGAACAGGACGAAGTGCCAAGATGGGGGTTCTTCTCAAAAATGGTACAGTTCTACAGGAAATCCAAAAAGTCCAAACGGTTGTTTTTGATAAGACAGGAACCTTGACCGAAGGGAAGCCAGTAGTGACAGATGTTGTCGGAGATGAAGGAGAAGTGATCAGCTTGGCTGCTTCACTGGAAGATGTATCTCAACACCCGCTAGCTCAAGCTATTGTTAATCGTGCATCTGAACTAGGAATTAGCCTTTACCCAGTGGAAAACTTCCAAGCCTTGCATGGAAAAGGTGTGACTGGGATTATTAATGGTAAACAAGTCTTGCTGGGGAATGCTAAGCTCTTAGCTGACCTTGCTATTCCACATGATTATCAAGAACGATTTGATTTGCTTGAGAAAGAAGCAAAAACAGTTGTCTTCCTATCCGTGGATGGTCAGTTAAAAGGCTTAATTGCCTTGCAGGATGTCCCTAAGGAAAATGCTCGAGAAGCTATTGCTAAATTGAAAAAACGTGGTCTTAGAACGGTCATGCTTACCGGAGATAATGCTGGAGTAGCGCATGCGATTGCAGAGCAAATTGGAATTGAAGAAGTGATTGCAAATGTCTTGCCAGAGGAAAAGGCACATGAAATTCACAAGCTTCAAAAGAATGGTAAACTTGCCTTTGTTGGAGATGGCATCAATGATGCGCCAGCCCTCAGTGTAGCGGATGTCGGAATTGCCATGGGCTCTGGGACAGATATTGCCATTGAATCCGCAGATCTTGTCCTTACAACCAACAATTTACTAGGATTGGCACGTGCTTTTGATATGAGTAAGAAGACCTTTAATCGTATTCTACTCAATCTTTTCTGGGCTTCTATCTATAACCTCATTGGTATTCCGATTGCAGCAGGAGTTTTTTCAGGAATTGGTCTCGTTCTCAATCCAGAACTGGCTGGTCTAGCCATGGCCTTTAGTTCTGTATCTGTTTTGATTAGTTCACTCATGCTCAATGTTACTAAGATAGACTAAAAAGCGGGCTTGCTCGCTTTTTATACTCTTCGAAAATCTATTCAAACCACGTCAACTTTATCTTCAAACTCAAATCTGTGTTTTGAGCAACTTGTGGCTAGTTTCCTAGTGTGCTCTTTAATTTTCATTGAGTATTATAAAACAGTTCTAAAAAACGCTTTCGAACTGTACTGTAATAGAGAATAAAAACTTCTGAGCACATTCTTAGGAGACCCAAAACAAATGTGGTAAAGTAGTAGAGTAAAAATTTGCTGAAACGTTTCCAATTAGTATATGAAAACGGATTTATCAAGTTTTAAAAATATTTGAAGGAGAGTTATCATTATGACTCAAGGGAAAATTACTGCATCTGCAGCAATGCTCAACGTATTGAAAACATGGGGCGTAGACACAATCTACGGTATCCCATCAGGAACACTCAGCTCATTGATGGACGCTTTGGCTGAAGACAAAGATATCCGCTTCTTGCAAGTTCGCCACGAAGAAACAGGTGCTCTTGCAGCGGTTATGCAAGCTAAATTCGGCGGCTCAATCGGGGTTGCAGTTGGTTCAGGTGGTCCAGGTGCGACTCACTTGATTAACGGTGTTTACGATGCAGCTATGGATAACACTCCATTCCTTGCTATCCTTGGATCACGTCCTGTTAACGAACTCAACATGGATGCCTTCCAAGAATTGAACCAAAACCCAATGTACAACGGTATCGCTGTTTACAACAAACGTGTAGCTTACGCTGAGCAATTGCCAAAAGTAATCGACGAAGCTTGCCGTGCTGCAGTTTCTAAAAAAGGTCCAGCTGTTGTTGAAATTCCAGTAAACTTCGGCTTCCAAGAAATCGACGAAAACTCATACTACGGTTCAGGTTCGTACGAACGTTCATTCATCGCTCCTGCCTTGAACGAAGTTGAAATCGACAAAGCTGTTGAAATCTTGAACAATGCTGAACGCCCAGTTATCTACGCTGGTTACGGTGGTGTTAAAGCTGGTGAAGTGATTACTGAATTGTCACGTAAAATCAAAGCACCAATCATCACAACTGGTAAAAACTTTGAAGCCTTTGAATGGAACTACGAAGGTTTGACAGGTTCTGCTTACCGTGTTGGTTGGAAACCAGCCAACGAAGTAGTCTTTGAAGCAGACACAGTTCTTTTCCTTGGTTCAAACTTCCCATTTGCTGAAGTTTACGAAGCCTTCAAGAACACTGAAAAATTCATCCAAGTCGATATCGACCCTTACAAACTTGGTAAACGTCATGCCCTTGACGCTTCTATCCTTGGTGACGCAGGTCAAGCAGCGAAAGCTATCCTTGATAAAGTAAACCCAGTTGAGTCTACTCCATGGTGGCGTGCAAACGTGAAGAACAACCAAAACTGGCGTGATTACATGAACAAACTCGAAGGTAAAACCGAGGGTGAATTGCAATTGTATCAAGTTTACAATGCAATCAACAAACATGCTGACCAAGACGCTATCTACTCAATCGACGTAGGTGACACTACTCAAACATCTACTCGTCACCTTCACATGACACCTAAGAACATGTGGCGTACATCTCCACTCTTTGCGACAATGGGTATTGCCCTTCCTGGTGGTATCGCTGCTAAGAAAGACAATCCAGATCGCCAAGTATGGAACATCATGGGTGACGGTGCATTCAACATGTGCTACCCAGACGTTATCACAAACGTTCAATACGACCTTCCAGTTATCAATGTTGTCTTCTCAAATGGTAAATATGCCTTCATCAAGGACAAATACGAAGATACTAACAAACACTTGTTTGGTTGTGACTTCCCTAATGCTGACTATGCGAAAATCGCTGAAGCGCAAGGTGCTGTAGGATTTACAGTTGACCGTATCGAAGATATCGATGCAGTTGTTGCTGAAGCTGTGAAGCTCAACAAAGAAGGCAAGACAGTTGTTATCGATGCCCGCATCACTCAACACCGTCCACTTCCAGTAGAAGTACTTGAACTCGATCCAAAACTTCACTCAGAAGAAGCTATCAAAGCCTTCAAGGAAAAATACGAAGCAGAAGAACTCGTACCATTCCGCCTCTTCTTGGAAGAAGAAGGTTTGCAATCACGCGCAATTAAATAATTCCTCTTGTTGAAAATCAAATGTAAGCTTTGTAGCCTTTATTCTTTGATTTTCCTAGAGTCGAACTTGAAAAGATCGGAGCAATCCGGTCTCTTTATGGAGGATAGTAAATGAATTTAAATCAATTAGATATCATCGTTTCAGATGTTCCTCAAGTCTGTGCTGGCTTGGAGCGTATTTTGGATAAAAAGTCCGATTATGTTGATGACAGTTTTGCTCAGTTTACTATTGGCAGTCACTGTCTCATGTTGTCACAAAATCATTTGATTCCGTTGAAAAACTTTCAGTCAGGGATCATTCTTCACATCGAGGTTGAGGATGTAGACCAGAACTACAAACGGTTGAAAGAGCTTGGTGCTGAAATTTTACACGGCCCAGCTGTAACTGATTGGGGCACGGAATCGCTACTAGTTAAAGGCCCTGCTGGTCTAGTGATTGATTTTTATCGTATGAAATAGGGCGCGTAGTCATTTGACGTTAACCTTAGCTATTTTTAAAACAGAAATTGAGAATGCGAATTATTAAAAGATCGGAGCAATCCGGTCTTTTTATAACGGTTTTTAGCACACAAATGATTGACAGCGCTTTCTTGTTGCGCTATAATGAACATAAATATAGGTGGAGTGAGTGCTTTAAATAAATTAGGAAGGAGGAAATAATGCGTTTTTAAAGCATTTATCTTATTAGAGTCTTAATTGGTATTGATTAGTGAGTAGGGAGGGGAGGTGATTTCCCCTCTTTTTTCGTATAAAAGGAGTCATCTATGTATGGTTTATTAAAAAAAATATTAGCATGTTCTTCCTTTGTCTTGATAACCCTTGTCGGTCTTCTCTTTGTTTACCACTATAAGAGTGAATTGTTGGGAGGTTATAGTCAGAAAGTTGATGTTGTGAGTTCGACTAGTTCCATTGCTACGGATTTACAGAAAATTGCAGAAGATACTGGAACTGTTCTGGCGAGGAGAATAGTAGATGTTAAAGAAAATGAGAGAGGTGAGGTGGAAAACACTTACATTCCTATTGGAGGAGAACTACCAAAAGATTTACCCTTACAAGAAAACCAAGGACTTATTCAAAATGCTTCATATAATACTCTTTATATTATTGTCAAAGGAAATCTAAGCGCTCAAGATTTGGCAGGCAGATTGATTGAAAAGGGACATCAAGCGAATGCTGTGGAAGCAAATTCTGGACTCACCCTCTTAAAATTTCTCTTAGTTTATCCACAAGCTATTATGATAGCCTTTGTTTTTCTAATTTCTTTTCTTACACTCCTGGTTGCGGACTATATTGTTAATATTCGATCGGTCAGTATCAAGAGAATATCAGGATTAGGTAAGTATCAGATTGCCCTTAGGGGAATTTGGAAAGAGAGTCTTTTTTTAGTAGGGAGTGCTAGCATTGTATTTGTACTAGCTATTCTTATACTTATTTTACAAAGAAATGCTACATTACTTGCTATAGAATTGATTGGATTTCCCTTACTAGCTTGGTTAGTCATTCTACTTTTTCTAAACTTTTTTGCCTCCAATCTGTTTTATCATATCTTACAGAGACAACCGATGAACCTATCCCTTAAGGGGAAAGCTCCCTTGCATTTGATTTTTGTTTTGGTTATTGTAACACAGATTTTTTCACTCCTAACGGTTATGTACAGCATTTATGGGGTGGTGGATATGACTAGACAAGTGAGAACCTTGGAAGAAGGGAAGCAAGCGTGGACACAATATCCTAGCTATTTTGCGACTCATGGTCTTGATACAGGAGAGGAGAAAGTTGATAAAGAAAGAGTACAGGCATTTTACGGTGACTTAGTCTCAAAAACTGAGCCACTATACATTGGAACTACTTTAGATTATATTGCTATGTCTAGTAATTCTCAGAAAAACTCTGATTATCCAACTTCTGAAAATATTTCAAATCAACTAAAAGTTAATCGAAAGTTCATTAAGCAAAGTGGTCTTCAACTAAACACAGAAGGACAAGCTTTCTTTGAACAAATGGGAGACTTTGATCGTTTGATTTTAATTCCAAAGAGTAAGGAAAATAAGATTGAGGATTTGAAAAAGGTTTGGTCTCGGTTTGTTCAAAAGGGATTTGCACCCGATAATGCACCAATTAGGAAAAATCATCCAGATGAAAGAGTGGAAGTTGCGACTTATGAGGGAGGAGAAAACCTCTTTATCTATCCGATTTTTACTTCTGTACATTACTTAGTTAATCGAGATAGTTTTGTTCACGATCCGATTATTATCGTGTATGGATCTGCTTATGAAAGACAAGAAGTTGCAGGGTTTGATATATCAAACTATGTTTTTGACCATCCTGAGCAAGTCAGGGAAATTATAAAACAGTATAAAATGACAGCACATATCGGAAGCTTTACTAATGGTCTTTATTCTTTTGAGTCAAAAATCCAACAGGTGACAGTGGAAAGATTGTTACTCTTGATTGCGTCGTGCATTAGTCTAGCTACTTCCATCTTGTTGATGATTTTGTTAAATACACTTTATTTTTATCAAGGGCGTAAGACTTATTTTATTGAACGTTTAGCAGGAAAATCTCTTATTGTGATTCATCATTTTTACTTGCTTACCTTGATGTGTGGTTACTTTTTATTAGCAGGTTTGGCTACTTTCTTACATCTCCCAATCTTGGTTACGTTATTTCCTATTTTTATGACTGTTGGTTTTCTTGCACTCTTTTTCTTTCAATTAAGACAACACCAAACAAGTAGTATCTTGTATCTGAAAGGAGGGTAATATGATTGAGTTAAGAGATATTCAAAAGACATTTGATGGACATGTTGTTCTTCGTGATTATTCTTATCAGTTTTGTGAAGGGAAATCTTATGCCTTGATAGGAGAATCAGGTGCTGGTAAGACAACTTTGTTAAATATCATTGGAAAGCTAGAAACAGCTCAAAATGGTACAGTAGAAATAAATGGCATTGACCTTAGAAAGATAAAGGAAAAAACTTATTTTAAAGATTTTGTTAGCTATCTTTTTCAAAATTATGGATTAATTGAAAACAGGAGTATTAAAGATAATTTGGAGTTGGCTTTTATTGGCAAGAAACTTTCCAGAAAAGATAAAGAGGAACAAATGTGTGAAGCATTAAAAAAGGTTCATCTCCAGCTTGATTTGAATCGGAAAATTTATTCTCTATCTGGTGGGGAAGCCCAACGTGTTGCCATAGCTAAAGTCATGCTAAAGGATTCTCCAATTGTACTTGCGGATGAACCTACGGCTTCGTTGGATGAAAAAAATAGCCGAGAGATTATTGATTTGATTCTTGGGTTACAAAATGAAAAACGTATTATTATCATTGCGACTCATGATAAAAGCGTTTATGAGCGTTTAGATGAAGTGATAGTGGTAAGAAAGGAGCAGAAATGAAAAATCGATTTAGTTTGACGCTTATCTTTTTTCAGGTAATGATAGCGGGCTCCTCTCTTTTTGTTATCCTAACTCAGTTTGGTTTACTTCGTCAACCTGTAAAAATCATCATACAGATGATCTGTCTTTTTAGTTTTTTATCTGTATGTATTACTATCTACAATTATGTTCGTGAAGAAAAGGATTAAAAGATACCGTTTTTATGAATGACTGTATGATAGTTTTAATGTTCAACTTGATTGGGGAACGGAATCGCTACTAGTTAAAGGCCCTGCTGGTTTAGTGATTGATTTTTATCGTATGAAATAGGGCGCGTAGTCATTTGACGTTAACCTTAGCTATTTTTAAAACAGAAATTGAGAATGTGAATTATTAAAAGATCGGAGCAATCCGGTCTTTTTCTGTTTCCTCTTTCTTATCACAAGATTGTGATAGTTTACATCTTCATAACAAAAGCTACAAAGTCTTGATTGTTTTGAAAAAAGATTATAAAATATGATTCATAAAAATGAAAGAGGTTTTGAAAATGTCTGAAAAACAAATGAAAATTTTGGGTTGGGTAGCGACCTTCATGTCCGTTATGATGTATGTCTCTTACTTCCCACAAATCATGAACAACTTGGCTGGTCAAAAAGGGAACTTCATCCAACCCTTAGTCGCAGCCATCAACTGTAGTCTCTGGGTTTACTACGGTCTTTTCAAGAAAGAAAGAGATATTCCCCTTGCGGCAGCGAATGCACCAGGTATTATTTTTGGCCTGATAACGGCTATTACGGCATTGATATAAAAAGAAGACTGGTTTCAGTCTTTTTTTCGTATATATAAAAGTAAGTTTAGTGCTATCATTATCCAGAGAGTTCCAAACTTTTTGCCTCCTTTTTAGTATAATAGAAGTAATAAATCAATAGAGGTAAAGTGATGACAGAAATACTACAATTTCCAGAAGGATTTCTCTGGGGTGGTGCAACGGCGGCTAATCAATGTGAGGGTGCTTATAATCAGGACGGCCGTGGTCTTGCTAATGTGGATGTGGTACCGATTGGTCCAGACCGTGAAGCCATAATTACAGGTCAGAAAAAGATGTTTTCGTTCGAGGAGGGCTATTTTTACCCAGCAAAAGAAGCTATTGATATGTACCATCATTACAAGGAAGATATCGCTCTTTTTGTAGAAATGGGTTTTAAGACCTATCGACTTTCCATTGCTTGGACTCGGATTTTTCCTAAGGGAGATGAAGCAAAGCCAAATGAAGCTGGTCTAGCCTTTTATGAGGATTTGTTTAAGGAGTGCCACAAGCATGGGATCGAGCCACTGGTGACCATCACGCATTTCGATTGCCCCATGCACTTAATCAGGGAGTATGGTGGTTGGCGCAACCGTCGTATGTTGGACTTTTACGCAAATCTCTGTCGCACCCTCTTTACCCGTTACAAGGGCTTGGTCAAGTACTGGCTAACCTTCAACGAAATCAATATGATTCTGCATGCCCCCTTTTTAGGAGCTGGGATTTGTTTTGAAGAGGGGGAAAATCAAGAGCAAGTCAAATACCAAGCAGCTCACCATGAGCTGGTAGCCTCGGCTATGGCGACTAAAATTGCCCACGAAATTGACCCAGAAAACAAGGTGGGATGTATGTTGGCAGCAGGGCAATATTATCCTAACACTGCCCATCCGAGAGACTACTGGGCAGCTGTGGAGCAAGACCGCAAGAGTTACTTTTTCATTGATGTTCAAGCGCGTGGGGAATACCCAAACTATGCCAAGAAGCAGTGGGAGCGTGAGGGGATAGAAATTGAAATGACGACAGAAGATTTAGACTTGTTGAAGAATCACACTGTTGACTTTGTTTCCTTCTCTTACTATGCGAGCCGAGTGGCTTCAGGCGATCCAGAAGTGACAAACCTGACTGCTGGAAATGTCTTTGCCTCCATCAAGAACCCTTATCTAGAATCTTCTGAATGGGGTTGGCAGATTGACCCACTGGGGCTTCGTATCACTCTAAATACCATCTGGGATCGTTATCAAAAACCCATGTTCATCGTAGAAAATGGTCTCGGTGCTATAGACACGCCAGATGAAAATGGCTACGTAGCAGATGATTATCGGATTGCTTACTTAGAGGCCCATATCAAGGCTATGCGAGATGCTATTTACCAAGATGGCGTTGAATTGCTTGGTTATACGACTTGGGGTTGTATAGATCTGGTTTCAGCTGGAACAGGCGAGATGAACAAGCGCTATGGTTTTATCTATGTGGATCGTGATAATGCAGGTCAAGGAAGTCTCAAACGGAGCAAGAAGAAATCCTTCTACTGGTACAAGGATGTCATTGCCAGCAATGGTGCAAGTATTAAGTAGAGCACATTTGTTCACTATTTTTATAAAATCTTCTCCCTACTTTATAAGATGTGAAAAAGAGTTCAATTAGATCTGGCTTTTTGCTATAATGAGGTGAGAAAAACAGACAGGAGATCAAGATGTCAGAACCATTATTTTTACAATCAGTTATGCAAGAAAAAATCTGGGGTGGAACCAAGCTACGTGATGAGTTTGGCTATGATATCCCAAGTGAAAAAATCGGAGAATACTGGGCCATCTCTGCTCACCCAAATGGGGTTTCAAAGGTTGCTAATGGTCGCTACGAGGGAACAGACCTAGCTACTTTGTATGCAGAGCACCGTGAATTGTTTGGCAACCGTCCAGAGCCTGTATTTCCACTCTTGACCAAGATTCTCGATGCCAATGACTGGCTCAGCGTCCAAGTTCACCCAGACGATGCCTATGGATTAGAACATGAAGGCGAGCTCGGAAAAACAGAGTGCTGGTATATCATCGCAGCAGACGAAGGTTCAGAGATTATCTATGGTCATAATGCCAAATCAAAAGAAGAACTCCGTCAGCAAATCGAAGCTAAAGACTGGGATGGTCTATTAACAAAAGTTCCTGTCAAAGCTGGTGATTTCTTCTATGTACCAAGTGGAACTATGCACGCTATCGGAGCAGGTATCTTGATTCTTGAAACCCAGCAGTCTAGCGATACCACCTATCGTGTCTATGACTTTGACCGTGAGGACGACAAGGGCAACTTGCGTGAACTTCACCTTGAAAAATCTATAGATGTTTTAAACATTGGTGAGCCTGCAAACAGCCGACCTGTGACTGTCAAAGCAGATGATTTGCGTTCAACTTTACTTGTCTCTAATGATTTCTTCGCAGTTTACAAATGGGAAATTACTGGAAAAGTTGATTTTGAAAAGACAGCTGACTACAGCTTGTATAGTGTCTTGGCTGGTCAAGGTCAGCTTACTGTTGACGAAAAAAACTATCTAATCCAAAAAGGCAGCCACTTTATCCTACCAAGTGATGTTGAATCTTGGACCTTGGAAGGGCAAGGCTTGGAATTGATTGTTAGCCATCCATAAAAAAGAAAGGGCCTGAGTTCACTGCTCAAGTCCTTTTTGATTACATAAATTGGGCGATAAAAACCACAATGATGATAATAGGAATGATGAAACGAAGGAGGAAAAGCCAGACTTGGAAAAGTCCCTGTTTCCAGGCTCTTTCATCAAGATGGAGTTCCTCCTTAGCAAGAGTCTTCTTAAAGATGTAGCCTGTAAAAAGTGACAGGCAGAGGGCTCCAAATGGCATGAGGAGATTGGAAACCAAGAAATCCATGGCATCAAAGAAAGTCTTACCAAAGATGTGAACATCCGCCATAACACCGTAAGAAAGGGCCGAAGGAATACCAAAGATAAAGGTCAAGATTCCTAAAATAGCACTCCATTTAGCACGTTTGCTGTTGTCCTGGTTAGTGATATTGCCCACATTGATTTCCAGCATCACGACAGAAGAAGTGACCGTCGCAAAGAGAAAGAGCAAGAGGAAAAGAATGTAGAAAATAGTTCCAAAAGGCATCTTGTCAAAGAGTTGAGGCAAGACGATAAAGAGCAGGCTAGGTCCCCCTTCTGACTGGATATTGAAGGCTGACATGGCTGGGAAAATGGCTAGACCTGCCATGATGGATACCGAGATGTTCATGGCTACGATGGAAATCCCTGATTGGACCAGATTAGTTTTTTTGTCCAAGTAGGATGCATAGGTCAGCATGGCTGTAACCCCTAGTGAGAGGGCAAAGAAAGATTGTCCCAGAGCGTAGAGGAGACCAGCGCTAGTTAGTTTTGAAAAGTCTGGTTTGAGGAAGTAAAGAACCCCTTCCATGGCATTTGGCAAACTGAGAGAGCGCCCAATGATCACGACAAAGATGATAAAGAGCAGGGGCATCATGACTTTCGAAGCTCTTTCAATCCCTTTTTGAACACCACGTGATACAATAAAGATATTCAATAAGATAAAGGTAGCCTGTGCGCCAAGGGCAATGGCTGGATTTGAAATGATTGAAGTAAATAACTGAGCATAATCACCCGTTCCACCAAGTTGGAACAATTTCCCAAACTCAATACCCAGATAAACTAGAATCCATCCACCGATAACACTGTAAAAGGAGAGGAGGATAAAGAGGGCAAAGGCACCAATCCAACCGATAAAATTGTATTTGCTATTCTTGCCCAGTTTTCCAAAGGTTTTGATAGCAGAAACACCAGCACTACGGCCAAGGGTAAACTCAGCAAGCAAGAGCGGGAAACCGATTAAAATAGTAGAAATGAGAAAGACTAGTAAAAAGCCTCCCCCGCCATTAGCGGCAGTCATGTAGGGGAACTTCCAAACGGCTCCAAGTCCGATGGCTGAACCAGCAGATGCTAGGATAAAGCCCAGTTTCGAGCCCCATTGCGATTTTTCTGACATAGTTAAACTCCAATCTCGTTTTTAAAATAAGAAAAGGCTACTTGAGTTGTCAAATAGCCTTCTCTCAATGGCTCTTTATGAGCCTTCTGTTTGATTGATAGACTTGACTATCCTATCATGTTTTCTAAGGTCTGTCAAGAAAACCATTTTCAAGTTTTCACAGTTTTCTCAAAAAGCTAAAAAATTTTCGTAAAACCACTTGACTCTGACCTTAGGGGAGGGTTTATACTATTCTTGTAAGGAGGAAATCATGTACCATATAAAAGAAGCTGCGCAGCTTACAGGTGTCTCTGTCAAGACCCTGCACCACTACGATAAGATAGGACTCTTGGTTCCGTTAAAGTCGGAAAACGGCTATCGAACTTATAGTCAAGAGGATTTGGAACGCCTTCAAGTCATTCTTTACTACAAATATCTAGGCTTTTCTTTAGAAAAAATAGCAGAGCTGTTAAAGGAAGAAAGGACAGATTTATTGCCTCATTTGACCAGGCAGTTGGACTATTTGACCCAAGAAAGGCAACATCTGGATACCTTGATTTCCACCTTGCAAAAAACCATTCAAGAACAAAAAGGAGAAAGAAAAATGACGATTGAGGAAAAATTCACTGGATTTAGCTATCAAGACAATCAAAAATACCATCAAAAGGCGGTAGAAGAGTATGGACAAGAAGTCATGGATCAGGCTCTCGAGCGCCAAAGTGGTAGAGAAGATGAGGCTACGGCTGCCTTTAACCAAGTCTTTCAAACTTTGGCACAAAATCTTCAAGCTGGTTTACCTGCAACAGCAGCCGAAAACCAAGAGCAAGCAGCCAAGCTCTTGCAAGCCATTAGAACTTATGGATTTGACTGCTCTATTGAAGTATTCGGCCATATCGGTAAAGGCTACGTCTACAACCCAGAGTTTAAGGAAAACATTGACAAGTTTGGACCTGGAACAGCTCAATACACATCAGATGTTATTGCAGCTTACGTTCGGACACAGACAAAATAAAAATCAGCGGAGTTACCTCTGCTGATTTTTTCTGGTTTCAAGTACTATTTGGTTAATAGTTTTTCAACTACGTTTAACTTTCGCATGGTCAGAACCACGCCAAACAATTTTTCAAGATAGTTGGTATTGAGCTTTTTTTGTTTTGCAGTTCTAGGAAGATAGAGGTAGAGACAGTAATCGCCTACACAGATTTCTTCCTCGCCGTAGTCAGTTTTCAATTTTTCTAGTGGCAGACTTTGGATAAGTCCTTGATAAAGAATTACATGCACACGATCATGAAGATAGTCTTCTTTAAATGGATTCTCATGAACAATCTTTTCAAAATCGTTCTTATTCTTGATAACCATTTTTAAGTCGGCCCCAATTTTTTCCTTTATCAAAGTATGAACGCGTTCTCGTATTTCTTCTAAATCTGAGTCACTCTCAAGAATGATATTCCCACTTTGAATATAGGTTCGAACGTGTTGAAAACCAGCTTCTGTCAAAATATCTACCAAATAAGACATTTTCGGGATAGCATTTTTTCCATTAGGAGTAACGCCTCTTAGTAAAATAATATGTTCCAAAGGACTTCCTTTCTTACTTGGTATTTATTGGATTGGAGCCTGCCACCCATCCGGTACAGAGGGCAGAAGTGATGTTAAAGCCACCCGTGTGGGCATTGATATCCAGTACCTCGCCTGCAAAGTGGAGGCCGGGAACGAGCTTACTTTCCAGAGTTTTGGGATTGATTTCCTTGAGGCTGACACCGCCTTTGGTGACAAAGGACTTGGCAAGAGACATTTTTCCAGTTACAGGGATTTTGAGGGCCTTGATGGAATGGAGAAGTTGTTCGCGTTCCTTTTCAGTCAGTTGTTTGACTTTTTCAGGATAGCCTTGCACAAGAAATTCTGCCAAGCGTTCTGGAAGCAAAGTTTTTAAGGCATTTTTCAAGGATTTTTCCCGATTTTCTTCTAGAAATGCCACCAAGTCGCTCTCAGAAAGTTGAGGCAAAACATCCAGTGAAAGAACTTCTCCACCCTTGACAAAGCTAGCCATACGTAGAGCAGCTGGACCGGATAGACCAAAGTGGGTAAAGAGTAGATCATGAGTGATGACATGCTTGCCATAGCTTAGGGTAACGTCATCTAGGGAAATTCCCTGCAAGTCCTTATGTGGAAAATCTGTCAATAAAGGGCTTTCAGCGGCTTCAAGCTCGGTAATGGTGTGCTTAAAATGGCGGGCAATCTCGTGACCAAATCCTGTCGAACCTGTAGAAGGATAGGATTTTCCACCAGTTGTGACAATGAGTTTATCACAAGTGAAGGTCTGGTCTGCGGACTTGAGGACAAACTGGTCGTCTATCTTTTTAACTGAAACAATCTCCGTTTGAGTAGCAACTTGACCTCCTAGCTCAGTGATTTTCTTTTCTAAGGCTTCAATAATGGTTCGAGATTTGTCAGTAGCAGGAAAGACACGTCCGTGGTCCTCGACCTTAAGCTTAACACCATTTTCCGTGAAAAAGTTGATGATATCATGGTTATCAAACTGGGAAAAGACACTGTATAGAAAGCGCCCGTTACCAGGAATTCCAGCCAGAAGGTCATCTAAGCTTCCGTTATTGGTGACATTGCAACGTCCCCCGCCTGTTCCAGCTAATTTTTTCCCAAGTTTTCGATTTTTTTCTATGAGTAGAGTTTTCTGACCATAAAAACTACTGGAAATGGTAGCCATCATGCCAGCAGGTCCACCACCGATGACAATAGTATCAAAATGTTTCATAGCTCTATTGTACCATAAAAAACAAGAGATGCTTGGCATCTCTTGTTGCTTATAATCTTAGTTAATTTCATATCCCATCAACAAACCGCCATCTTCTGCATAGAAACTGCAGAGACCAGACGTAGGAATGATTTTGATATTGGCTTGTGGGAAGGTTTCCTGCAAGCGTTCTGACAATTGCTGACAGAATTTTTCATTGTTGCGATGAGCCATGACAACTCGACCACCAGCATAGCCAGCCTTGATGAGCTCTTCATAGGCCGCTTGAAGGGATTTTTTTGGTCCACGCGCTTTTTGGAGCAGTTCTAGGGTTCCAGTTTCACTTGCTTCCCCAACCATACGGATGTTGAGGAGGCCAACGACTGTACCGATCAGCTTACTCAAACGGCCATTTTTTACCAAGTTATCAACCTTAGCGAGGACAAAGAGCAACTTCGTTTTTTCTTGGTAGGCAGTAATAGCTTCAACAATTTTCTCAAAAGAAAGTCCTTGATCAATCAAGTCATTGATTTTTTCTACAATTAGGTCAACTTCCCCACCAGCAGATAAACTATCAATCACATGAATCTGAGTGTCAGGGTGTTCTTCAAGATAGATATTCTTAGCGAGCTGTGCACTATTATGGCTACCTGAAAGAGTACCAGTAATGGTAACGACAAAGATATGCTTAGCACCTTCAAATGCACGCAGGTAATCATCAGGGCTAGGACAGGCTGATTTTGAAGCCTCAGAAGTCGCATACATGGTTTCCATCATGTGGTTAATGTCGAGATTGGCATCATCAATAAAGACCTGATCAGCTACTTGAATGGTTAAAGGAACACTCACAAATTCAGTATCGATAGCAAGAGTAGGCAGTTGACGATAATCACAACCAGAGTCAGCTACAATCTTCCAAGTCATAGAAATTCTCCATCTTTGTCACTTATACATTGACAAAGGTTCTGTCTTTTTTTACAATTATATCATGAAAGCCCTTGAAACAAAAGTACCACCTCTCTGTTGTCACAAGTAGAAAGAAATTGTTATGTCTGAACGTAAAATATCTGAAAAATCTCTTGAAAATCTCAGAAAATCAAATCAAGAATCCAATTTTTTAACCAGAGAAGCAATCGAGACGGCTCTTTTGCAACTTCTAGAGAAAAAAGATTTGGCCAAGATCAGCATTTCGGAGCTGGTCAAACGAGCGGGCGTCTCTCGTGCCGCCTTCTATCGTAACTATGACTCTAAAGAAGAAATTTTGGAAAGCGTCTTTAAACGCAGTGTCCATAACATTATGGAACAGCTGAGCCACTACGATGTCAAAACAGACCTTTATCTGGTCTGGGTACACCTTTTCCGCGCAGCCAAAAAAGAAGCCAAGGTTATTCAACTTGCTCTGGACTACCACTTGGAAAAGATTTTCGTCCAAGCCATGCAGGAATTTCTGGAAAAATACCACGGAAAATCAAAAGGCGTTAGCAGCTACCTTCATTCCTTTTGGAGTTCTGCCATCGTATCGGTTTTGCTCAAATGGATCAAGGATGGCATGAAGGTTCCGGCTGAAAAGATTGCAGATTTACGCTTGCCATTTTTCAAAAAATAGGGGATAAGGAGAAGAATTATGACAGAAAAAAGACTGGCTTGGGATGAGTACTTTGCTGCCCAGGCCTTACTGATTGCCAATCGTTCGACCTGCAAACGCGCCAAGGTGGGAGCTGTTCTAGTCAAGGATAATAAGGTGATTTCAACAGGCTACAATGGTTCCGTATCAGGAACAGAGCACTGTATCGATCACGAATGTCTGGTCATTGAGGGTCACTGTGTTCGAACCCTTCACGCTGAGGTCAATGCTATTCTCCAGGGGGCTGAACGAGGGGTTCCCAGAGGATTTACAGCCTATGTGACCCATTTCCCTTGTCTGAACTGCACCAAACAACTGCTTCAAGTTGGTTGCAAGCGCGTGGTTTATATCAACCAGTACCGAATGGATGACTATGCCCAGTACCTTTATCAAGAAAAAGGCACCGAGTTGACCCATTTACCATTAGAGACTGTTCAGACAGCTCTTCAAGAGGCAGATTTGATTTAAAAATTAATAAAAATAAATGGTTTAGAAAGCTTTTTAAACCGTTTTTTGATATAATAAGAAGAATAAATTGAAAGAAGGAATTTAGAAAATGGGAAAAATTGAAGTCATTAATCATCCACTCATTCAACACAAATTGTCAATCTTGCGTCGTACAGATACTTCTACAAAAGCTTTTCGTGAGCTAGTAGATGAGATTGCAATGTTGATGGGATATGAAGTACTTCGTGATCTTCCACTTGAAGATGTGGAAATCGAAACACCTATCACAAAGACCGTTCAAAAACAATTGGCTGGTAAAAAATTGGCGATTGTCCCAATCTTGCGTGCAGGTATCGGGATGGTAGATGGGCTCTTGAGCTTGGTTCCAGCAGCCAAAGTTGGTCATATCGGTATGTACCGTGATGAAGAAACCCTTCAACCAGTTGAATACTTGGTGAAATTGCCTGAGGATATTGACCAACGTCAAATCTTTGTCGTGGATCCAATGTTGGCAACAGGTGGCTCAGCAATCTTGGCAGTAGATTCGCTTAAAAAACGTGGCGCATCAAATATCAAGTTTGTCTGCCTAGTATCTGCTCCAGAAGGAGTGAAAGCTCTTCAAGAAGCTCACCCAGATGTAGAAATCTTTACAGCAGCCTTGGATGAACGCTTGAACGAACATGGTTATATCGTTCCAGGTCTTGGAGATGCTGGAGACCGCTTGTTTGGTACCAAATAAAATCCCAAAGTAAATAGTGAAACTAGAAGTTCGTTTTTAACTTGAAAGGAGGTTGAGTTTTTGTTTCTGTTTAGAGAATAGAGCAAAAATTTGACCTTTTTTGACCAAAAAGATATAATAGTTCTGTATTGAGTCGTAAGACTAAGAAAATTCAACATAAAACATAAAAGGAGAAATGAATGATTCCTGTAGTTATTGAACAAACAAGCCGTGGAGAACGTTCCTATGATATTTACTCTCGTCTTCTGAAAGACCGCATCATCATGCTAACAGGTCCAGTTGAAGACAACATGGCCAACTCCGTTATCGCCCAATTACTTTTCTTGGATGCCCAAGACAGCACAAAAGATATTTACCTTTATGTCAATACACCTGGAGGATCTGTTTCAGCTGGTTTGGCAATCGTTGATACCATGAACTTTATCAAGGCAGATGTCCAAACAATCGTTATGGGAATGGCTGCATCCATGGGGACTGTCATCGCATCAAGTGGCGCAAAAGGCAAACGTTTCATGCTTCCAAATGCAGAGTACATGATTCACCAACCAATGGGTGGTACAGGTGGTGGTACCCAACAGACAGATATGGCAATCGCTGCAGAGCACTTGCTCAAAACTCGTAAGACTTTGGAGCAAATCCTTGCAGATAACTCTGGTAAATCAGTCGAGCAAATTCATGCTGACGCTGAACGTGATTACTGGATGAGTGCCCAAGAAACACTTGAATATGGCTTTATTGATGAAATCATGGCCAACAATTCGTTAAGCTAAGCAACCTAGAAAGCAAACTCGACGGAGTTTGCTTTTTTTGGTATAATAGGGGAAGATTTCTTAGAAAGAGGATTCCTCATGTTTGAAAAAACAAATCGATCAGGATTAATCATCTATCTCTACTATAACCGAGATGCAAAAAAACTTCAGGAATACGGTGATATCTGTTACCATTCCAAAAAACATCGTTACTTGCAGCTCTATGTTCCAACTAAGGAGTTAGATGACTTAGTTGAGAGATTAGGTAAGGAAAGATATATCAAGAAAATTAGACGTTGCCATATTCAAGAGCTAGAAACTCCCTTCGTTGGCAATCTCTATCGTAACGAAGAAAACGTTATCATTTAAAAAATTAAATAAATGTATTGACAATTTTCTGATAATTCGGTATATTCTTAACATACAATTTTTGAAACAACTATAAGGAGATTAAAAATGAAGAAAAAATTTGCCCTATCTTTTGTGGCTCTTGCTAGTGTGGCTCTTCTTGCTGCCTGCGGGGAGGTCAAGTCAGGAGCGTCAAACACAACTGGAAATCCAGTAGACGAAAAAACAATTAAAATCGGTTTTAACTTTGAAGAGACAGGTGCTGTGGCAGCTTACGGTACAGCTGAACAAAAAGGTGCTCAACTTGCCGTAGACGAAATCAATGCTGCAGGTGGAATTGATGGAAAACAAATCGAAGTTGTAGACAAAGACAACAAGTCAGAAACTGCTGAAGCAGCTTCTGTTACTACAAACCTTGTTACCCAATCAAAAGTAGCAGCTATTGTAGGACCTGCGACATCTGGTGCAACTGCTGCAGCTGTAGCTAACGCTACTAAAGCTGGAGTGCCATTGATTTCACCAAGTGCTACTCAAGACGGTTTGACTAAAGGTCAAGATTACCTATTTATCGGAACATTCCAAGATAGCTTCCAAGGGAAGATTATTTCTAACTATGTAACAAACAAATTGAATGCTAAGAAGGTTGTTCTTTATACTGACAACGCTAGTGACTATGCAAAAGGTATTGCTAAATCTTTCCGCGAAGCTTACAAGGGTGAGATTGTAGCAGATGAAACATTTGTAGCAGGTGATACTGACTTCCAAGCAGCCCTTACTAAAATGAAAGACAAAGAGTTTGACGCTATCGTAGTTCCAGGTTACTACACAGAAGCTGGTAAAATTGTAAACCAAGCTCGTGGTATGGGAATTGATAAACCAATCATTGGTGGTGATGGATTCAACGGTGAAGAATTTGTTCAACAAGCAACTGCTGAAAGAGCATCAAACATTTACTTCATCTCTGGATTCTCAACAACAGTTGATGTTTCTGCAAAAGCTAAAGCTTTCCTTGAAGCATACCGTGCTAAATACAACGAAGAGCCTTCAACATTCTCAGCTTTGGCCTATGACTCAGTTTACCTAGTAGCAAATGCTGCAAAAGGTGCTAAAAACTCAGGTGAAATCAAGGACAACCTTGCTAAAACCAAAGATTTTGATGGTGTAACTGGTCAAACAAGCTTTGATGCTGACCACAATACAGTGAAAACTGCTTACATGATGACCATGAACAATGGTAAAGTTGAAGAAGCAGAAGTTGTAAAACCATAACATTAGAATAGTAATTGAAATGGGGAATGAGCCTTTGACTCACTCCCTGTTTCGGTGTTTATGAACTTGTGAAAATAATGAAATTTTCTAAAAAATAACGATAGAAAAGAGTGAATGCTATGCTCCAACAACTTGTGAATGGTCTAATTCTGGGTAGTGTTTATGCACTTTTAGCTCTGGGTTATACCATGGTTTATGGAATTATCAAACTCATCAACTTCGCCCATGGCGATATTTACATGATGGGTGCCTTTATTGGTTACTTTTTGATTAATTCTTTCCAAATGGATTTCTTTTTAGCTTTAATTATTTCAATGGCTGGAACTGCACTACTTGGTGTTGTGATTGAATTTCTTGCTTACCGTCCTTTGCGACACTCTACACGTATTGCTGTATTAATTACTGCCATCGGAGTCTCTTTCCTACTGGAATACGGAATGGTTTATCTAGTAGGTGCCAATACTCGTGCCTTCCCTCAAGCAATTGAAACAGTCCGCTTTGACTTGGGACCAATTAGCTTGACAAATGTTCAATTGATGATTTTAGCAGTTTCTGTACTCTTGATGGTTTTATTGCAATTGATCGTCCAAAAAACAAAAATGGGGAAAGCCATGCGTGCGGTATCAGTTGATAGTGACGCAGCTCAATTGATGGGAATTAATGTAAATCGTACAATCAGCTTTACCTTTGCTTTGGGTTCAGCCCTTGCTGGTGCAGCAGGTGTCCTCATTGCCCTTTACTACAACTCTCTTGAACCTTTGATGGGTGTGACTCCAGGTCTAAAATCATTCGTTGCGGCCGTACTCGGTGGTATCGGGATTATCCCTGGTGCAGCTCTAGGGGGATTTGTGATTGGCTTGTTGGAAACATTTGCTACTGCCTTCGGTATGTCTGATTTCCGTGATGCCATCGTATATGGAATCTTGCTTTTGATTCTGATTGTTCGACCTGCAGGTATCCTTGGTAAGAATGTGAAAGAGAAGGTGTAAACAATGAAGACAAATCTTAAAGTAAATATTCTCTGGTTATTCCTTCTGTTAGCGGGCTATGGATTGATTAGTGTACTGGTTTCTGCTGGTGTTCTCAATCTATTCCATGTCCAAATTTTAGAACAAATTGGGATTAATATCATCCTTGCAGTAGGCTTGAACTTAATCGTTGGTTTTTCAGGACAATTCTCACTTGGTCATGCAGGTTTTATGGCGATTGGGGCTTATGCAGCAGCGATTATTGGTTCAAAATCACCAACCTATGGTGCCTTCTTTGGAGCAATGGCCTTGGGCGCCTTGATTTCTGGTGCAGTCGCTTTGCTCGTTGGGATTCCAACACTCCGTTTAAAGGGTGACTACCTGGCTGTTGCGACACTAGGTGTTTCAGAAATCATTCGTATCTTTATCATTAATGGTGGAAGTTTGACCAACGGTGCCGCTGGTATCTTGGGTATTCCAAACTTTACCAACTGGCAAATGGTTTATCTATTTGTGGTGATCACAACTATTGCAACTCTCAACTTCTTACGTAGTCCAATTGGACGCTCTACTCTATCTGTTCGTGAGGATGAGATTGCTGCAGAGTCCGTTGGGGTAAACACTACAAAGATCAAGATTATCGCTTTTGTCTTTGGAGCCATTACAGCAAGTATTGCTGGTTCACTTCAGGCTGGTTTTATCGGATCTGTTGTACCAAAAGATTACACCTTTATTAATTCCATCAACGTGTTGATTATCGTTGTATTTGGTGGACTTGGTTCTATTACTGGTACCATCGTTTCAGCGATTGTTTTAGGAATTTTAAATATGCTCCTTCAGGATGTAGCAAGCGTACGTATGATCATCTACGCTTTGGCTCTTGTATTGGTCATGATTTTCAGACCAGGTGGACTTCTTGGGACATGGGAATTGAGTCTATCACGTTTCTTTAAAAAATCTAAGAAAGAGGGACAAAACTAATGGCATTACTTGAAGTTAAACAGTTAACCAAACATTTTGGCGGTCTAACAGCTGTTGGAGATGTCACTCTTGAGTTGAACGAGGGAGAATTGGTTGGTCTGATTGGACCAAACGGAGCTGGTAAAACAACCCTTTTCAATCTCTTAACCGGTGTTTATGAACCAAGCGAAGGTACTGTGACTCTAGATGGTCACCTCCTAAATGGGAAAACTCCCTATAAGATTGCTTCACTTGGACTCAGTCGTACTTTCCAAAATATTCGTTTGTTCAAGGACTTGACAGTTTTGGAAAATGTTTTGATTGCGTTTAGCAATCATCATAAACAACATGTCCTTGCGAGCTTTCTACGCTTACCAGCTTTTTATAGGAATGAGGAAGAATTAAAAAGCAAAGCTTTGAACTTGCTGAAGATTTTTGATTTGGATGGTGACGCAAATACTCTTGCCAAGAATCTGGCCTATGGCCAACAACGTCGATTAGAAATCGTTCGTGCTCTGGCAACTGAACCTAAAATCCTCTTTTTGGACGAACCTGCAGCTGGTATGAATCCACAAGAAACAGCTGAATTGACAGAATTGATCCGTCGTATCAAAGATGAATTTAAAATTACCATCATGCTTATCGAACATGACATGAATTTGGTTATGGAAGTCACTGAGCGTATCTATGTTCTTGAATATGGTCGGTTGATTGCTCATGGGACTCCGGATGAGATCAAGAACAACAAACGCGTTATTGAAGCTTATCTAGGAGGTGAAGCCTAATGTCTATGTTAAAAGTTGAAAACCTCTCTGTGCATTACGGTATGATCCAAGCAGTTCGTGATGTAAGTTTCGAGGTTAATGAAGGTGAAGTTGTTTCCCTTATCGGTGCCAATGGTGCCGGTAAAACAACCATTCTTCGTACCCTTTCAGGTTTGGTTCGTCCAAGTGCTGGTAAAATTCAGTTTTTGGGAAAAGAAATTCAAAAGTTGCCTGCGCAAAAAATCGTGGCAGGTGGCCTTTCACAAGTCCCTGAGGGACGTCATGTTTTCCCAGGCTTGACTGTTATGGAAAATCTAGAAATGGGAGCTTTCTTGAAGAAAAATCGTGAAGAAAATCAAGCTAACTTGAAAAAAGTTTTCTCACGCTTCCCACGTTTGGAAGAACGTAAAAACCAAGATGCGGCAACTCTTTCAGGTGGTGAACAGCAGATGCTGGCTATGGGACGAGCGCTCATGTCGACACCTAAGCTCCTTCTCCTAGATGAGCCGTCAATGGGACTGGCTCCGATCTTTATCCAAGAAATTTTTGATATCATTCAAGATATCCAGAAGCAAGGAACAACAGTTCTCCTAATTGAACAGAACGCAAACAAGGCCCTTGCTATCTCTGACCGTGGTTATGTACTTGAAACAGGCAAGATCGTTCTATCAGGAACAGGAAAAGAACTCGCAGCATCAGATGAAGTCAGAAAAGCATATCTAGGTGGCTAAAAAGGTCCGGGGGACCTTTTTAGTCGGCAGATAGAGATTGCGTAGCAATCATCAGATCCAGTGGATTGTTTTAGTCGGCGGATAAGGATTGCGCAAGCAATTCTCCTCTAGTCTGGGAGACTAGTTTAGGTTGTGGATGGAGATTGCGCACGCAATCCCTCTATAGTCCGGGGGACCTTTTTAGTCGGTAGATAAGGATTGCGCAAGCAATATCTCTATAGTCCGGGGACCTTTCTAGTCGGCAGATAAGGATTGCGCAAGTAATCATCCAATCCAGTGGATTGTTTTAGTCGGCGGATAAGGATTGCAGCCAAGCGACACCTAATACGACTACTTATCAAAAATATAAAATATTTCAGGGCTCCAGAATAAGGAGCTCTTTTATTTATATGTTTTTTGAGGAAAGGGAAGAAGGTCTTAATTTTTACTCATTGTTTCCCTATTTGAATTGACAGTCATTTTTGTTCATATTATAATATGAGTAAGAAAAAATTGAACAGGAGGACTGAGAAATGCTAACAGAAAAACAATTTAAACTTTTGCGTTTTATGTTGATACATAAAGAAAAGACCTTTACTCAGAGACAGTTAGCTGAAGAGTTAGACCTATCTTTAGGAACAATCAACACATTATTGAAAAAACTGAATGAAGAGAAGTGGCTTGATGAGGAACTTCACTTAACTGAACTAGGCCAGAAAGTTTTAGAACCCTATCGAGTAGAAAATGCCATTATAATGGCTGCTGGCATGAGTAGTCGTTTTGCTCCTTTGTCTTATGAGATTCCTAAAGGATTGCTTCAAGTCAAGGGTGAACGCTTGATAGAGAGGGAAATCAGACAGCTGCAAGAAGCAGGAATAGAAGATATAACCGTTATTGTAGGCTATCTTCAAGAAAAAATGTTCTATCTTGCAGAGAAGTTTGGTGTAAAAATTGTAGTGAATAATGATTACTACAAATATAATAACTGTTCGTCTCTTATGTTGGTTAAAAATCAACTTTCCAACACTTATATTTGTTCATCAGATAATTATTTTGTGGAAAATCCTTTTGAGCAATATATTTATAGGGGTTACTACTCGACGATATTTGCAGAAGGTCAAACGGACGAATATTGTGCTATAGAGGATTCGAATCACACCATCATTGATATCCAGATTGGTGGAGAAAATACTTGGGCTATGGTGGGGCACGTTTATTTTGACCGTGCATTTAGTGAGAAATTCAAGGAAATTTTAGAAACCGAGTTTAAACACGAACCTTATCGTGAACAGCTTTGGGAGGATTACTATAGTCGCCATGTCAAGGAACTACTTTTAGAAGCTCGCCACTATTCAGCGGATATTGTTAAAGAATTTGATTCACTAGATGAACTCCGTCAATTTGATGAACGTTATTTGGTAAATGCAGACTCAGCTATTATCGATAATATCTGTAAGACATTAAAGTGTGTGGCTTCAGATATTGTCAATATCAAACCTCTAAAAGATGGATTAACCAACACATCATTTTCATTTGACTGTCTAGGAAAAAGATATGTTTACCGTCATCCGGGCAGGGGAACGGAAAATTATATCGACCGAGCTAGTGAAGCAGCTTCTATGGAAATTGCTGCAAAATTAAAGATTGACCGTACCTTCGTAGCTATGAACAAGGATGAGGGCTGGAAAATTTCAGAATTTATTCCCAATGCTAAGCAACTGGATTATGATAATTGGGATGATGTAGCACAGGCAATGGACCTCTTGAGACGGTTACACCAATCTGGAGAAAAAACGGAACATTCCTTTGACCAATTTGAGGGAATTGATGATTTTAGAGAAAAATTGAAGGCTAGAAATCGATTCGAGTTTGATGGTCTCGAGGAATTGGATGAAACTGTTTCACTTCTCAGAAATTATTTACAGAATGATCTCAAACAGGTTGTCCTTTGTCATGGAGATTCCTATAGTCCTAATTTCTTGTTGAATGAAGCTGGCGAAATGAGCTTGATTGATTGGGAATATTCTGGAATGGGAGAGCCAGCAGGAGATTTGGGCACCTTTATCGCGTGTTCCAATTATACCGTAGAGGATGTTGAAAAAGTATTGGAATTGTATTTGCAAGAAGTACCAGATAAGAAAACCAAACGTCACTATTTGGCTTATGTAGCAGTAACCTCATATTATTGGTTCTTGTGGGCTTTGTTCCAGGAGAGTGTCGGAAAACCAGTTGGTGAGTTCCTCTACATCTGGTATCGCTATACCAAACAATATGGACAACTGGCCCTTGACTTGTATTTGGAGGAAAACTAAGATGAAAACGACATCCGAAATTGAAGATTTAGTAGCAACTGAAACAAAGAGAAGATTGGAAGAAATGGAGTCACCAAACTACAAGTTTGTTCAACCCTTCCTAAAAAGTGATTTCATTTTAATCATCTCCATAGTCCTAATCAACCTTGTTTTGATTATCTTAACAATGACGGGAGGAATTCAATAACATGTCTAAAATGAATGACTATATCCAACAAGAAACCATAACTGGAATTGTTCCCATGACCAATAAGGATCGTCAGTATTCTTTCTGGGATCTCTTTCTATCGACAAGTGGTTTTGCCATTGCTACTTGGTGTTATACCCAAGGGGCTTATGTAGCTCAATATTTGACCTTTAATCAAATGTTGATAAATATTTTTAGCTTTAACATTATCTGGGTTTTTATTGAATGTCTCCCTATTTTGTTTGCGGTTAAGTATGGAATTGATTTGTGGATTTGGTTGAGAGCTGTTCTAGGAAAAAGAGGTGTAGCTCTGTTATCAACCATTATTAGCTTGGCTAACTTTGGATGGTATGCTGTTGCGGCCAATCTTTTTGCCAGTTCCATGATCCATTTGGCAAATAATTTTGGTCTTGGTTTGGACAAGGGAGTATGGGCGCCTATTCTTGGTACCCTCTGTGTTCTTCTTGGGACTCTCATTGCTCTTGGAGGCCCGGAAGTGATTAAATGGACTAATCGCTTCTTGGTTATCGCCTTATTGATTGTCGGTCTGATTATCGTTGGAATCTGCTTTGTCGCCGTTCCTATAACGGATATTATGAATATCCAACCAGCCACTCAAGGAGATTTGACGCCATTAGAACGCTTCATGCTCTCTGGAGAAGGAAATGTTGCCTTTGCCTTTTCTTGGTCTACACAAGCATTGGTCTTGCCACGTTTGGCAAAATCAGAACGCAGTGGTTATTGGGCTACAGCCTTATCATACGGAGTTGTGGCTCCATTCTTCGTTGCGACAGGTGGAGTCATGGCTCTAGCCATGTTTGTCAAAACAGGTGTTTATGAAAGTGATCCAACAACCATGCTTTCAACTCTAAGCACCCCAGCCTTTGCTCTCTTAAGTCTACTACTAGTAGCCTTTGCTAATATTGGAACCCAGGGAACAGGATCATATGTGAACTGTATGATTGTCAAAAGCGGGATGCCCAAAGTAAGCTATAAACTAATGGTTTGGATTGCCATGGTTTACGTGAGTCTACTCACTATCTGGGGAGGAGTAGAAGAGTATTTCGGATCCTTCATCTCCCTAGCCGCCTATATTCAGGGGCCAATTATTGGTATGATTGTTGTCGATTATTTTATCTTAAGGAAACGAAAACTCGACTTGCGTTCAGCCTATTTCCTTGAAGGGCATGACGCCTACGAATTTACTAAAGGATTTAACTTAGTTGGCTTGTCTTGCGTATTTATCTCCTTATTGGTAGCGGTACTTTTTGTCTACAACCCTGTAACTGCACAAATTCAAAGTCCAATCTTTTTAATCACAACTGGTAGCGGATTTACTGCGCTATTTGGTGGTCTACTATACTGGCTAGCTAGTCTTAGCTCACTGAAACGTTATATGATAAAAGATCGAGACACTGTTACGATTTAAGAAGAGGGGGGACTACGGTTCCCTCTTAATTTATACTGGCATTTTATGCAAATTTCTCAGATTATTCAAAATCTTGAAAAAGAGATGAAAGCGTTTGATAGATTTTCTAAGAAAGTGTATAATAAAAGTAGCAATATAGAAGGAGAAGTCTCATGGCAGTTAAAGATTTCATGACCCGTAAGGTAGTTTATATCAGTCCAGATACGACTGTAGCACACGCAGCAGATTTGATGCGCGAGCAAGGTTTGCACCGTTTACCTGTTATCGAAAACGATCAATTAGTCGGATTGGTAACAGAAGGAACCATTGCAGAAGCCAGCCCATCTAAAGCAACCAGTCTCTCTATCTATGAGATGAATTATCTTCTGAATAAAACCAAAGTAAAAGATGTAATGATTCGAGATGTCGTGACGGTTTCTGGCTATGCTAGTCTAGAAGATGCGACCTACCTGATGCTGAAAAATAAAATTGGGATATTACCAGTTGTAGACAATCATCAGGTCTACGGTGTCATTACAGACCGCGATGTTTTTCAGGCTTTCTTGGAAATCGCTGGATACGGAGAAGAGGGAATTCGTGTTCGTTTCATTACAGAAAATGAAGTCGGAGTACTGGGGAAAATTGTAGCTCTAATTGTAGAAGAAGATTTAAATATTTCCCATACTGTAAACATTCCACGTAAGGATGGCAAGGTCGTCATCGAAGTTCAAATTGATGGAAAAATCGATTTGACTGCATTAAAGGATAAGTTTGAAAAAGAAGGAATTCAAGTGGAGGAGATCACTCACACCTCTGCCAAAGTCCTTTAAACAAGAGGCTTTAGAGCCTCTTTTCTTCTGCCATCAAAAGCGGTGAAAAGCAAAATATGGAAAGAAATGAGAGATTATGGTATAATAAAACGATATGAAAAGGAGTATCTATGGACATTTCAGAAATTCGTCAAAAAATTGATGCAAATCGTGAAAAATTAGCTTCTTTTAGGGGGTCTCTTTGACCTCGAAGGCTTAGAGGAAGAGATTGCCATCTTGGAAAACAAGATGACAGAACCTGATTTTTGGAACGATAATATCGCGGCCCAAAAAACGTCGCAAGAATTAAATGAATTAAAAAACACCTACAACACCTTCCGTAAAATGGAAGAGTTGCAGGATGAAGTTGAGATTTTATTGGACTTTTTAGCAGAAGACGAGTCAGTCCATGATGAACTGGTCGAACAGTTGACAGAACTGGATAAGATGATGACCAGCTACGAGATGACCCTTCTCTTGTCAGAACCTTATGACCATAATAATGCAATCTTGGAAATCCATCCAGGATCTGGTGGTACTGAGGCACAGGACTGGGGCGATATGTTGCTTCGTATGTATACTCGTTATGGAAATGCCAAAGGCTTTAAAGTAGAAGTCTTGGATTACCAGGCTGGTGATGAAGCAGGTATCAAGTCTGTTACCTTGTCTTTTGAAGGACCTAATGCTTATGGCCTACTTAAATCAGAAATGGGTGTTCACCGTTTGGTCCGTATTTCGCCATTTGACTCTGCCAAACGTCGCCATACTTCATTTACATCCGTAGAGGTTATGCCTGAGTTGGATGATACCATCGAAGTGGAGATTCGTGAAGATGATATCAAAATGGATACCTTCCGTTCAGGTGGCGCTGGAGGACAAAATGTCAATAAGGTTTCAACAGGTGTGCGTTTGACACACATTCCTACGGGAACTGTCGTCCAATCAACGGTCGATCGTACCCAGTATGGAAATAGAGATCGTGCCATGAAGATGTTGCAGGCTAAGCTCTATCAAATGGAGCAAGAAAAGAAAGCTGCGGAAGTTGATTCCCTTAAAGGTGAGAAAAAAGAAATCACATGGGGAAGCCAAATCCGTTCTTATGTTTTCACGCCTTATACTATGGTAAAAGATCACCGTACAAGCTTTGAAGTTGCTCAGGTAGATAAGGTGATGGATGGAGACCTTGATGGTTTTATCGATGCCTACCTCAAGTGGCGAATCAGCTAAGATAGAAAGGAACTCATATGTCAATCATTGAAATGAGAGATGTTGTCAAAAAGTATGACAATGGAACGACTGCCCTGCGTGGAGTATCTGTTACCATTGAACCAGGAGAGTTTGCCTATATCGTAGGACCTTCTGGGGCAGGTAAGTCAACCTTTATTCGAGCTTTATACCGAGAAGTAAAGATTGAAAAAGGAAGCCTAACAGTTGCAGGCTTTAATTTAGTTAAAATTAAGAAGAAAGATGTCCCACTTCTACGTCGTAGTGTCGGGGTAGTCTTTCAGGATTACAAACTTTTGCCTAAGAAGACTGTTTATGAGAATATTGCCTATGCAATGGAAGTAATCGGTGAGAGCCGTCGCAACATCAAAAAACGTGTTATGGAAGTATTGGACCTGGTTGGTTTGAAACATAAGGTTCGCTCTTTCCCTAATGAACTCTCAGGTGGAGAGCAACAACGGATTGCGATTGCTCGCGCGATTGTCAACAATCCTAAAGTATTGATTGCCGATGAGCCAACAGGAAACTTGGACCCAGATAATTCATGGGAAATTATGAATCTGTTGGAACGCATCAATCTCCAAGGTACTACTGTCTTGATGGCTACCCATAATAGCCAGATTGTAAACACCTTGCGCCACCGTGTCATTGCCATTGAAAATGGCCGTGTCGTTCGTGACGAAGCTAAAGGAGAATATGGATACGATGATTAGTAGATTTTTTCGCCATTTATTTGAATCATTAAAAAGTTTAAAGCGAAATGGCTGGATGACAGTAGCAGCAGTAAGTTCGGTTATGATTACCTTAACACTCGTTGCCCTGTTTGCATCTGTAATTTTTAATACAGCAAAACTGGCTACCGATATTGAAAACAACGTTCGGGTCATGGTATACATTCGTAAGGATGTAGCTGATAACAGTGAAACGATTGAAAAAGAAGGTCAGACAGTTACCAATAATGACTACCACAAGGTCTATGATGCCTTGAAAGCTATACCTGCTGTTAAAAGTGTTACCTTCTCAAGTAAAGAAGAACAGTACGAAAAACTAACGGAAACAATGGGTGACGATTGGAAGGTCTTTGAAGGGGATGCAAACCCTCTCTATGATGCCTATATCGTCGATACAAATTCTCCGAGTGATGTTAAAACGGTAGCTGAAGAAGCTAAGAAAATTGAGGGAGTATCAGAGGTTCAAGATGGTGGAGCCAACACTCAACGACTTTTTGAATTGGCTTCCTTTATCCGTGTTTGGGGATTGGTTATTGCAGGGCTCTTGATTTTTATCGCAGTCTTCCTCATTTCCAATACCATCCGTATCACTATTATTTCACGTAGTCGTGAGATTCAGATCATGCGTCTGGTAGGAGCGAGAAATGGCTATATCCGTGGTCCATTCTTGCTAGAAGGTGCTTTTATTGGCTTGCTTGGTGCAGCGATTCCTTCTGTCCTTGTATTTTTTGTTTACAATATGGTTTATCAATCTGTCAATAAATCCTTGGTAGGTCAAAACTTGTCAATGATTACACCAGATGTGTTTATTCCTCTGATGACAGTCCTATTATTTATAATTGGAATTTTCATTGGTTCAATTGGTTCAGGGATTTCAATGCGTCGATTCTTGAAGATCTAGTTGGATTTAAATGCAAATTGCAGTACAAATCAGAAAAATAATACATATTTAAAAGAGAAGTTTTTGTAAACTTCTCTTTTTCCTTTTTAAAAATTAAAAAAATAGACAATTTTTTTATAAAAGCCTTTACAAAAAAAATAAAAGTGGTATAATTAATACATAACCAAATGCAAACGTTTTCGTAAAACGTTTGCCTAAATAAAATAAAGGAGATTTGAATGATGAAAGCTACATTCAAAAATGTCTTGTCTTTCGAATTTTGGCAAAAATTCGGTAAGGCTTTAATGGTGGTTATCGCCGTTATGCCAGCGGCGGGATTGATGATCTCAATCGGTAAATCAATCGTGATGATCGACCCAAACCTTGCTCCTCTAGTGATTACAGGTGGAATCCTTGAGCAAATTGGTTGGGGGGTTATCGGTAACCTTCATATCTTGTTTGCCCTTGCTATTGGGGGAAGCTGGGCAAAAGAACGTGCAGGTGGTGCATTTGCAGCCGGACTTGCCTTTATCTTGATTAACCGTATCACAGGTACTATCTTCGGTGTTACAGGTGATATGTTGAAAAACCCTGAAGCAATGGTTACTACCTTCTTTGGTGGTTCAATCAAGGTTGCTGACTACTTTATCAGCGTTCTTGAGGCACCAGCGCTTAACATGGGGGTTTTCGTAGGGATTATCTCTGGTTTTGTTGGGGCAACAGCTTATAACAAATACTACAACTTCCGTAAACTTCCTGATGCCCTTTCATTCTTCAATGGTAAACGTTTCGTACCATTCGTCGTTATTCTTCGTTCAACTATTGCAGCGATTGCACTTGCTGCCTTTTGGCCAGTAGTTCAAACAGGTATCAACAACTTTGGTATTTGGATTGCCAACTCACAAGAAACTGCTCCAGTCCTTGCACCATTCTTGTATGGTACTTTGGAACGTTTGCTCTTGCCATTCGGTCTTCACCACATGTTGACAATCCCAATGAACTACACAGCTCTTGGTGGAACATACGAAGTGTTAACTGGTGCAGCAAAAGGAACACAAGTATTTGGTCAAGATCCACTTTGGCTTGCATGGGTAACTGACCTTGTTAACCTTAAAGGTTCAAATGCTGACCAATACCAACACCTTCTTACAACAGTCACTCCAGCTCGTTTCAAAGTTGGACAAATGATCGGTTCATTTGGTATCTTGATGGGTGTCATCGTTGCTATCTACCGCAATGTTGATGCTGACAAGAAACACCAATACAAGGGTATGATGATTGCGACAGCTCTTGCAACATTCTTGACAGGGGTTACTGAACCAATCGAGTACATGTTCATGTTCATCGCAACTCCTCTTTACCTTGTATACTCACTAGTTCAAGGTGCTGCCTTTGCTATGGCAGATATTGTTCACCTTCGTGTCCACTCATTCGGTTCAATTGAATTCTTGACTCGTACACCATTGGCAATTAATGCTGGTATTGGTATGGATATTGTTAACTTTATCTGGGTAACTGTTCTCTTTGCGGTTATCATGTACTTCATTGCCAACTTCATGATCAAGAAATTCAACTACGCAACTCCAGGACGTAACGGAAACTACGAAACAGCTGAAGGAGCATCAGAAGAAGCAACTCCTGGAACTCCAAAAGTCGCAGCAGCTTCTCAAGCCGTAAATATCATTAACCTTCTTGGTGGTCGTGCAAATATCGTAGATGTGGATGCATGTATGACTCGTCTTCGTGTAACTGTTAAAGATGCAGATCGCGTTGGTACTGAGGAACAATGGAAAGCAGAAGGAGCTATGGGGCTTGTCATGAAAGGACAAGGTGTCCAAGCTATCTACGGACCAAAAGCTGACGTATTGAAATCTGATATCCAAGATATTCTTGACTCAGGTGAAATTATTCCTGAAACTCTTCCAAGCCAAATGACAGAAAACCAACAAAATACTGTACACTACAAAGGTGTAACTGAAGAAGTTTACTCAGTAGCTGACGGTCAAGTTGTTGCTTTGGAACAAGTGGAAGATCCAGTTTTTGCTCAAAAAATGATGGGTGATGGATTTGCAGTAGAACCAGCAAATGGTAACATTGTTTCTCCAGTTACTGGTACTGTAACAAGTATCTTCCCAACAAAACACGCTCTTGGTCTTGTCACTGACTCAGGTCTTGAAGTGCTTGTTCATATTGGTTTAGATACAGTAAGTCTTGAAGGAAAACCATTTACAGTTCATGTTTCTGAAGGACAAAAAGTGGCTGCTGGTGATCTTCTTGTCACAGCTGACTTGGATGCTATTCGAGAAGCAGGACGCAAAACATCAACAGTGGTTGTCTTCACAAATGGTGATGTCCTCAAATCAGTTAAATTAGAACAAACGGGTTCTCTTGCAGCTAAAACAGCAGTTGCTAAAGTAGAATTGTAATATACTTGGGGTTGGAAGCTGTTTTCCAACCTCTTGTTTTAGGAGAAAAGCATGAAATTTCTAACACTCAATACCCACAGTTGGATGGAGAAGGAAGCAGAGGAAAAATTCCAAATCTTACTCCAAGACATTCTTGATAAGGACTATGATTTGATTTGTTTCCAAGAAATTAATCAAGAAATGACTTCGCCTGAGGGAGAGGTTAACAATCACTATCAAGCTTTACCATCAGCAGAACCTATTCATCAGGATCACTATGTCCGACTCCTAGTCGAAAAATTGGCTGAGAAAGGGAAAAGCTACTACTGGACTTGGGCTTACAATCATATCGGTTATGACCGCTACCATGAAGGCGTAGCTATCTTATCCAAAACACCTATTAAGGCGCGTGAGATTTTAGTATCAGATGTAGATGATCCAACGGACTACCATACTCGCCGTGTTGCCTTGGCTGAGACAGAGGTTGAAGGTAAGGAACTTGCTCTTGCAAGTGTTCATCTCTCTTGGTGGGATAAAGGTTTCCAAGAAGAATGGGCACGATTTGAGGCTGTACTAAAAGAGTTGAACAAACCTCTGATTTTAGCAGGTGATTTTAATAATCCAGCTGGTCAGGAAGGCTATCAAGCGATTTTAGCTAGCCCATTAGGATTACAAGACGCGTTTGAAGTTGCGAAAGAAAGAAGTGGTAGCTATACTGTTCCACCAGAAATTGATGGTTGGAAAGGCAATACTGAACCGCTACGAATCGACTACGTCTTTACGACCAAAGAGTTAGAAGTAGAGAGTTTACAAGTAGTTTTTGATGGCCAAAATAGTCCACAAGTCAGTGATCATTATGGTTTGAATGCTGTATTGACCTGGATATAATGAAAGAGGTTGGAATCAGAGGTTCCAACCTTTTAATCTATTCGAATCTTTACTACAGGACTGAGACTCAAATGGGACTACTGCAATAGGACAAAATATGGTATAATTGAAAGGATAGAATCGAGGATAGTATGTCATTTAAGAAATTTCAATTTAAAAATTATATAGTAGAAGCCTTGGAGGAGTTGAAGTTTACGACTCCTACCGAAGTTCAGGAAAAGTTGATTCCTATTGTCTTGGCAGGTCGTGACTTGGTGGGCGAGTCAAAAACAGGTTCAGGAAAGACCCACACTTTCTTACTACCCATTTTCCAGCAATTAGATGAAACTAGCGATAGTGTGCAAGCAGTGATTACGGCACCAAGTCGTGAGTTGGCCACTCAAATATACCAAGCAGCTCGTCAGATTGCAGCTCACTCAGATGTCGAAGTTCGTGTGGTTAATTATGTAGGTGGTACGGATAAGGCGCGTCAGATTGAAAAACTTGCCAGTAACCAACCGCATATCGTTATCGGAACGCCAGGTCGCATCTATGACTTGGTCAAGTCTGGTGATTTGGCTATTCACAAGGCCAAGACCTTTGTAATTGATGAAGCAGATATGACCTTGGATATGGGATTCTTGGAAACCGTTGATAAGATTGCAGGGAGCCTTCCAAAAGACTTGCAATTCATGGTCTTTTCAGCAACTATTCCACAAAAATTGCAACCGTTCTTGAAAAAATACTTGTCAAATCCTGTCATGGAAAAAATCAAGACTAAGACAGTTATCTCAGATACGATCGATAATTGGTTGATTTCGACCAAGGGCCGCGACAAGAATGCTCAAATTTATCAGTTGACTCAGTTGATGCAGCCTTATTTGGCAATGATTTTTGTTAACACAAAAACGCGTGCTGATGAATTGCATTCTTACTTGACTGCTCAAGGATTGAAGGTAGCTAAGATTCATGGAGATATTGCTCCTCGTGAACGCAAACGGATCATGAATCAGGTGAAAAATCTGGATTTTGAGTACATTGTTGCAACAGACTTGGCAGCGCGTGGAATTGACATTGAAGGGGTCAGCCATGTTATCAATGATGCCATTCCGCAAGACTTGTCCTTCTTTGTTCACCGTGTTGGACGAACTGGACGCAATGGACTACCTGGTACAGCGATTACCCTTTACCAGCCTAGTGATGACTCGGATATCCGTGAGTTGGAGAAATTAGGGATCAAGTTTACTCCTAAGATGGTCAAAGACGGAGAGTTTCAAGATACCTATGACCGTGATCGTCGTGTTAATCGTGAAAAGAAGCAGGATAAGCTTGATATTGAAATGATTGGCTTGGTCAAAAAGAAAAAGAAAAAAGTCAAACCTGGCTATAAAAGGAAGATTCAATGGGCGGTGGATGAAAAACGCCGCAAAACCAAGCGTGCTGAAAATCGCGCACGTGGCCGTGCAGAGCGAAAAGCCAAACGCCAAACATTTTAAAAACTCAGTAGAATCACCTGATTCTACTGAGTTTTTATTTTCTGAACTATTCAAAGGAGATAATAATTATATATTTTAAATAATTTGATTTATAAAACAGTAATTGCTTTAAAACCTTTTTTAGACCAATATTTTATTGAAATCGTAAGGAAAAAAATTGAAAACTATACAAAATTGTGTTATTATACTATAAAACAATCGGATTATATAATATGATTTGTGAAAAGAAAAGGAGACTTTTATGGATAAATCATTTATGAAACAACAACGTTTTTCATTCCGTAAAATGAAAGTTGGGTTGGCTTCTGTAGCAATTTTGTTTGCTTTTGCTCAGGTTGGACAAGTGTCTGCAGATGAAACAACAAAACCGGAATCTGCTGCAACTGGAACAGTAAAGAAAACTGAAGCAAGTAAGTCAGCAGTCGAAGCTGCTGTTGCAGAAATTAAAGCTGACGAGGCGAAACCAGTCGTTAACCAATCAGATGCAAAACCTGGAGAACTTGTAGATGTTTCTAAGAAGGTTTCACCTATTGACGTGAAAGAACGTCAAGAAGGTAATCAAAAGATTCATGAAGAAACTGCAACAGTCGAAGTTACAAAGACAGAAGTGGCTCCTGTAAAAAGCGAAGAACTTCCTGCTCCAAAGACTGAAACAACTGAGAGTACAGTGAGCGGCAAAGATGAAGATGGAAATTCTTATACCCAATATGAACGTGTTGATAAAACAACTACAGTCGAAATCAAGGAAGCGACAAAAACGATTTCAAAATCTAAATCAGCCGATATCGTTTTTGTTGTTGACCGTTCGCTCTCAATGCAGACTGTTATTGATACTGTCCGAGATAATGTTAATGAGTTTGTTAATAATCTCTCGAAAGACGGTGTGGTAGCACGCTTTGGTTTAGCAACATTTAGCGATGAGGTTTATGGGCGTAATTTTAGCAAAACAAATGAAGGTACAATTCTAACAAAATTTGGCGGTTCTTATTTCACATCTGATCCAGTTGAACTAAAAAAAGCACTCGCTGCAATTGAGCTTGCTCATGGAGGAGATTCTGAGGAAACGTCAACACCTGCACTAAATCAAATTGTTTCGACATATGATTGGTCTAAGTCACCTAATAACAAAAAGTTTGCGGTTCTATTATCAGATAATCCAATTAAACAAGATTCATCAGTTCCAGACATTGCAGATACAGTTGCAACATTAACTGCAAATGGTATTGAGAGAATTGTAGTAACGTCTAGCATATTTAAAAAAGACTACAAAGGTTTTACTAATGATGATAGAATTTTGGATTACAGCAAGAAATTTGGAGATACCTTGACTAAAGATGTGGCGTCTTTGATTGTTGAAACTGTGACTGAAGGACACAATTACAAGATAACGAAAGATAATTACCAATTTTACCTAGAACGTCGTACAACACTACCTGTTGCTCAGACAGGAAGTGCGACTCCAACTACCACAGTTCCAGTAGCTACAGCTTATAAAAAAGAAGTGGCGAAACTCCCTGATACAGGAAGTAATGATACAGCGAACTATGGTATTGTAGGACTTGGCCTCCTAATGGCTGGACTTGGCTTAACTGTAAGCAATAGAAAGTCAAAGGAACAGTAACCCTAACTGGAAGATTGTTTGTAAGAACATTGTGATAAAAAATAAGTAGTTTGTAAGCGAAGTATGCAGATTAGCATAGGTATGATCTTCTGTATTATGGAGTACAAGCCGAATTTTTATGACGAGAAAAGAGCCGTAAGGTTCTTTTTTCGATTTCGAGAAAATACTGCAAAAAAAAGTAAAAAGTGGTATAATGATAAGGTTATATAGTCCCGATAAGGTGGTAGGTATTCATTACTAGTAGTTTTCCTATCAGTACTTTGTAACTCTATAACAATATTTTTTAAGGGGGGACATTTTTATGTCAGAACGTAAATTATTCACGTCTGAATCTGTATCTGAGGGGCATCCAGATAAGATTGCAGACCAAATTTCAGATGCGATTTTGGATGCTATTTTAGCTAAAGATCCAGATGCGCACGTTGCTGCCGAGACAGCTGTATACACAGGTTCGGTCCATGTTTTTGGTGAAATTTCTACACATGCTTATGTAGATATTAACCGAGTGGTTCGTGATACCATTGCAGAGATTGGTTATACCAATGCAGAATATGGTTTTTCTGCGGAGACGGTTGGAGTTCATCCGTCGCTTGTTGAGCAGTCACCAGATATCGCCCAAGGTGTTAACGAAGCCTTGGAAGTTCGTGGAAATGCAGATCAAGATCCACTGGACTTGATTGGTGCTGGTGACCAAGGTCTTATGTTTGGATTTGCGGTGGATGAGACAGAAGAACTTATGCCATTGCCAATCTCACTCAGCCACAAGTTGGTTCGTCGTTTGGCAGAACTTCGTAAGTCTGGTGAAATCAGCTATCTCCGTCCAGATGCTAAATCACAAGTTACGGTTGAGTATGATGAAAATGACCGTCCGGTACGTGTGGACACAGTCGTTATTTCAACTCAGCACGATCCAGAAGCTACTAATGAACAAATTCACAATGATGTGATTAGCAAGGTCATCAAAGAGGTGATCCCAGCTTCTTACTTGGATGAGAAAACCAAATTCTTCATCAATCCAACTGGTCGTTTTGTAATCGGTGGACCTCAAGGAGACTCAGGTTTGACTGGTCGTAAGATTATCGTGGATACCTATGGTGGCTACTCTCGTCATGGTGGTGGTGCCTTCTCAGGTAAGGATGCGACGAAGGTGGACCGTTCAGCCTCTTATGCAGCTCGCTACATTGCCAAGAACATCGTTGCAGCAGGCCTTGCTAAGAAGGCAGAAGTACAATTGGCCTATGCTATCGGGGTGGCGCAGCCTGTTTCTGTTCGTATCGATACTTTTGGTACAGGAACAGTAGCTGAAAGCAAGCTTGAAAAAGCAGCGCGTCAAATCTTTGACCTTCGCCCTGCAGGAATTATTCAAATGCTGGATCTCAAACGTCCAATTTACCGTCAAACAGCGGCTTATGGACACATGGGACGTACAGATATTGACCTTCCATGGGAACGATTAGACAAGGTAGATGCTTTAAAAGAAGCGGTGAAATAGAATTAAAAGATTGGTAGCTGTGCACTACCAATCTTTTTTGCAAAAGAAAACCAGCTTTTGGCTGGTCTTCTTATTTCATAGGGATTGAAATCTCAATCAATTTATCTGAATAAAGCGTCTTGATATTGGCTTCATCAATGCTTCCTTTATCGATTTTACGTTTCAAGAAGAAGTCTTGGATAGTTTCGATTTCAGGTTCACGAATAGCACGGTGTTTGTTGGAAATGAGGATTTCATAGTGAAGCGGGGCTTGTGTGAAAACTACATCTGTGTTTCCAGCAGAATAGACCTCGACAAGAGTTGCGTCTGTGCTTTCTAATTGGCTTTTAACAAGTTGCGAGTGTGAGTTTGTCGTATTGATAAGCTTCATAACAGTTCCTCCGATTTTCTAACTCTATTATAGCACTTTTTGAATAAAATCGTGTATTTTAGTCAATTCCGTGCTGGATTTTCCAAGCTTCTATTCCCCATTTATGGCTACCACGTTTGAGTTTTTCAATTGCTTCATCAATGGGGAACCAAGCAATATGATTAAAATCTTCCAATGGTTTTTGTACTTCTTGGAAAGAAATAGCTTCATAGAGATAAGCTGGGTTGTAGTAGTAGGTATCACGGTGGCGAGAGTAGAAATATTCATCAGCTTGCCCATAATAGGTTCCAATCTCAGCTGTAAAGCCAAGTTCTTCGATTAGCTCTCTCTTCAGTGCTTCTTGATGATCTTCGCCTGCTTCAATCTCTCCACCTGGCAAGAACCAAGCACCATTGGGGGCTTGAACTAGGACAATTTGTTTTTTCTCCGCATCCGGAATAACTGCGTACACACCATAGCGGGGCTGGTAGGTCACATTCTCTTTTTTTTCACCATAAGTTGGGTTTGCCATTGCATTTTCCTCATTCTCTAGTATCTTTATTATTATCATAATGGACGAGGCGCTAGCTGTCAAGAATAAACCAACGAACTGGTGCAGAAAAAGCTACTTTGTCTTGGTCAATCCTTGTCTAGTTAAACTTTCCAGACCTAGCACTATAACTGGTATAATAAAAGAGAGGTGACTTTATGGCAGAATCAAGACTATTTCGTATCCTATATCTACTTTTAGAAAAAGGCAGTACAACGGCTCCTGAATTAGCCCGATTATTTGAAGTATCTGTACGAACGATTTATCGCGATATTGAGCGGTTGAGTATGGCGGGGATTCCTCTATATTCGATACCTGGGAAGGCAGGCGGAATCTTTTTAATGAAGGACTTTGTTCTGGATCGTACTCTCGTATCGGAGGATGAAAAATTAGAACTTCTATCAGCTTTGCAAGGAATTCAAGCCCTGACAAATGACAAGCAAGATCTGTTGCTTGAAAAGTTGGAATCTATTTTTCAAGTTTCTCCCAGCCCTTGGATAGAAGTAGACTTGACTGACTGGAGAAAGCGAGAAGGTCAAAAAGAATTATTTGATAACATCAAACATGCTATTCTAGAGAAAAGACAACTGGTGATTACTTATCTAGGTGGGTGTGGTCAGAAAACGATTCGTACAGTCGAACCATTTAAACTCGTATTTAAAAAGAGAGATTGGTACCTTCATGCCTACTGTTGTTTGAAGGAAGAGTGGCGTTTTTTCAAATTGTCTAGAATTAGGAACTATCACCTAACAACTGAAACTGTGAAGCAGAAAAATGTGGAGGATTGGGTTGATGGTTCAGATCAAGTGGCACATCAAATCGAAGTTTCCTTGAAGTTTAGTCCCAAGCTTGCTTTCCGGGTTTATGAAGATTTTTCAGAAGATGAGATTAGCTTGGGGAAAGATGGGTGTTATTATGTCAAGACAGTCCTACCAGAGCATGAAAGTCTGTATACTTACCTCCTGTCTTATCTAGATGGGGTGGAAATACTCGCCCCCAATCATCTGAAGAAGGAATTGCTTTTTAGATTAGAAAAAATCCAAAAACTTTACAAACCTTGACAAAAGATGTCAGGGTTTTGGTGCTATACTAGTGATAGAAAGGAGAAGAACCAAATGAAATACGAATGGAGAAAAGAAGCAAAAAATCTTTATCAAGTGAAAGCTAGGCCCAGCATCTTGCAGGTGCCAGGTCAATCCTATATCGTGATTGATGGTAAAGGTGATCCAAATCAAGAAGATTTTTCAGAACGCGTAGGGGCCTTATATGCCTTGGCCTATGCGATAAAGATGAAGTATAAAAAAGCTCCTCTGGATGAGGTTTACATTGATTTTACTGTCTTTCCTTTAGAAGGTGTATGGAAAAAGGAGAAGGAGGGAGAACTGGTAAAAAGTGAGCTTTCTTATAGCATTATGATTGGGCAACCCGATTTTATTACGCGAGAACTATTTGAGGTAGCTCTGAACGAGGTCAAAATCAAGAAGCCAAATCCTCTCTATGAGGCTATTCGTTTTGAAATGATAGAAGAAGGCCAAAGTCTTGCTATGCTTCATGTAGGACCTTTTGATACTGAAAATGAGACTTTTGCAGAGATGGAGCATTTTTGTCAACTTCATAAACTCAAAAGAACTTCGGAAGTCCACCGAGAAATTTATCTCAATAACCTTCATCGAACGGAGCCAAGCAAATTGAAAACAATTCTTCGCTATCAAGTTCAAGAAGAGAATTAAAAAAAGAACAGGAAATCTTGTTTCCTGTTCTTTTTATGAGATTTATTCTTCTATTTCAGAAGTAATCTCTTCTGTTTTCTCAGTTTTTTTGGCAGATTTGATTTGAATATTGCCATTGCTTGTCATAACTGCCTTGAGGTCTTTTTCACTTGGATTTTCAAGGTAGAAGTCTGTTATGGCATCCTCGATATGGTCTTGAATGGTGCGGCGGAGTGGGCGCGCCCCCATTTTTGGATCATATCCCAAGTCAACCAACTTTTCCTTGACCTTGTCTGTCACATCGAGGTGGATATTGTTGCTGGAGAGGCGTTTGTTGACATCCGCTAGCATGAGTTCGACGATTTGGAGAAGGTTGTCCTTGCTGAGAGGTTTAAATTCGATGATGCCGTCAAAACGGTTCATAAACTCAGGACTAAAGAAGTTACCGAGTTCACCAAGAACAGAATTAGTACGTCCTTCACGAGCTGCCCCAAAACCAACGCTGGCTTCGGCCTTACCAGTACCCGCATTTGAGGTCATGATAATGATAGCATCCTTAAAGCTAACTGTTCGTCCTTGCCCATCTGTCAAACGACCATCGTCCAAGACTTGAAGGAACATGTGCATCACATCTGGGTGTGCTTTTTCAACTTCATCGAGAAGGATGAGTGAGTAAGGATTGCGACGAACTTTTTCCGTTAACTGACCAGCTTCATCATAGCCAACATAACCTGGAGGGGCACCGACTAATTTAGCCACACTGTGTTTTTCCATGTATTCACTCATATCAAAGCGAATCATGCTGTCAGCAGAGCCAAAGAGCTCAATGGCTAGTTGTTTAGAGAGTTCTGTCTTACCGACACCAGTTGGTCCGACAAAGAGGAAGCTTCCGATTGGCCGGTTAGGAGTTCCAAGTCCAACACGATTACGACGGATGGCTTTGGCAATCTTATCGACAGCTTCATCTTGACCTATAACATGGGCCTTGAGGTCGTCTGCTAGATGGATAAGCTGAGACTGTTCTTTTTCTTTGAGTTCTCCAACAGGGATATTGGTTTTCTGCTCAATGATATGTTCGATTGTTTTCTCGCTGATGATTGGAGTATCCTGATCGGTCACCTTGTTTTTCTGCATTTCCTTGTACTTGGCAATCTGATCGCGGAAATAAGCAGCCTTTTCAAAATCTTCCTCTCGTGTAGCTTGAGCCTTGAGATTTTCAGCCTCAATCAAGCGCTGATCAATCACTTTAGGATCAACAAAGTTCAGTGTCAGATTCATCTTAGAACCAGCTTCGTCCAACAGGTCAATAGCCTTGTCTGGCAAGAAGCGGTCTTGGATGTAGCGGTTGGAAAGATTTGCAGCAGCTTCGATAGCAGCATCAGTATACTTGACGTGATGGTAGTCTTCGTATTTCTTTTGAACTCCTTTAAGGATGATAATGGTTTCTTCGACAGTTGGTTCATCTACCTTGACAGGCTGCATACGGCGCTCGAGAGCAGCATCTTTTTCAATGATGCGGTATTCATTGAGAGTAGTGGCACCAACCATTTGCAATTCACCACGGGCAAGGGCTGGTTTGAGGATATTTCCTGCATCCATATTGCCATCGCCAGCAGATCCTGCACCAACAATTTCATGGATTTCGTCGATAAAGAGGATGATGTCCTCGCGTTTGCGAATTTCTTCCATGAGCTTTTGCATACGTTCTTCAAATTGGCCTCGAATCCCTGTTCCTTGGACTAGACTGACCACATCCAGACGGATGACCTGCTTGCCTTGGAGTTTATGGGGAACATCACCATCAACAATCTTCTGAGCTAGACCTTCAACAACGGCTGTTTTACCGACACCTGGTTCTCCGATAAGGACAGGGTTGTTCTTGGTTCGACGGTTGAGGATTTCGATAACGCGGATAATCTCTTCATCTCGACCGATAACAGGGTCAATATCTCCCCGCCGAGCAATCTCAGTAATATTGATACCATATTCCTCTAGGAGTCCTCTTTCTTGGCTAGGAGGTGTTTGAAGTGGACCGCGGTTTTGAGGCCCATAACCACCGCTTCCTCCGTATCCCCCACCAGATTGAGTTGGAGGGACGTTATTAGAAGAAGGTTTGAAATTGTTCAAATCATTGAAAAAGTCGCCGAAAGGATCAAAGTCATGATTATTTAAGTCAGTCATTCCTTTAAAGAGGGTATTATTTGGATCTGTTTTGATAATTTTATAGCAATTTTGACAAAGATCAATTTGCTTTTGCTGTCCATTGATATTGGTATACAGATGAATTGTTGAGTCGTTTATTTTACAGTTTTGACAGAGCATACATCTACCTCATTTCATTCTTATTCTTGGCCTAAGAAAAAAGGTCAAAAATAGTCAAAGTTTTATACTCTCATTATAGCATGATTAAGGTGTAAAGCAAGTAAAAAGATTGGGAAGTGGTCGTTTTTAAAAGAGGGATTTATGGAGAATCCAGCGACATTGAAGGTAAGAAAAAATCCCATTTGTGGTGACAAAAAGGATTCTCATTCATCGGGACTTACTGCCCGTTGTTTTTATATTAGTAAAGGAGTTCGTAGATCTCCATTGCAATCAAATCAATGCTATCAAAGGTATAAGTTTCACGAGCCTCTACATCGCGAAGGGTGAAGAGTGATCCGTTTTCTTCGTCGTGGCTGTATGCAACTTCTGCGACAACAACACCTTCACGTTCAAAATTACGTTTTAGATTTCCACCATCTTTTGTCATTGCTTCTAGGCGGTTAATGATTCTAACCAAATGTGATTCCATTTTGATTCTCCTCCATTTCTTATCGTTTCTATTTTACCATAAACAAGAGGTAGTTGACTAGAAAAAAACTGTGATTTCTCTCTATTTCTCTATTCTATCAAGTTAATTGTTAAAATTAGAGAAAAAGGATTGCATTTTAATTCAATTCATGTTATAATCATACAATCTAATACATAGAAAGTTGATTGAATATGAATTTTTCTTTTTTACCAAAGTATTTACCATATTTTAACTATGGTGCTCTGATTACCGTATTGATTTCCATCCTTGTTGTCTGCTTAGGGACCATTATAGGTGTGTTACTGGCCTTTGCCCAACGTTCACGCTTTAAACCGCTCGTTTGGTTTGCAAATGTGTATGTTTGGATCTTCCGTGGTACTCCAATGATGGTTCAGATTATGATTGCCTTTGCTCTTATGCATATCAACGCTCCAACTATTCAAGTGGGAATTTTAGGAGTTGATCTTTCTCGTTTGATTCCTGGTATTCTGATTATTTCTATGAATAGTGGAGCTTACGTTTCAGAAACTGTTCGTGCGGGGATCAATGCGGTTCCTAAAGGGCAGTTAGAGGCTGCATATTCTCTAGGTATACGTCCCAAAAATGCCATGCGTTATGTCATTTTGCCACAAGCTATCAAAAATATTCTTCCAGCTCTGGGAAATGAATTTATCACCATTATCAAGGATAGTTCCCTCTTGTCGGCGATTGGGGTGATGGAGTTGTGGAATGGTGCAACGACAGTAGCAACAACAACTTATTTACCGTTGACTCCCCTTTTATTTGCAGCCTTTTACTATTTGATTATGACCTCTGTTTTGACAGTGGCGTTGAAAGCATTTGAAAAACATATTGGACAAGGAGACAAGAAATAATGACAGAAACCTTGATTAAAATTGAAGAACTACATAAGTCTTTTGGGAAAAATGAAGTTTTAAAAGGCATCAATCTTGAGATTAAACGTGGAGAAGTTGTGGTCATTATCGGTCCGTCAGGGAGCGGGAAATCAACTCTCCTTCGTTCGATGAATCTCCTTGAAGAAGCAAGTAAAGGTAAGGTTATCTTTGAAGGAGTCGATATTACGGATAAGAAAAATGACCTTTTTGCCATGCGTGAAAAGATGGGGATGGTATTCCAACAATTCAACCTCTTTCCTAATATGACAGTGATGGAAAATATCACTTTGTCACCAATTAAAACCAAAGGTGAAAGCAAGGAAGTTGCGGAGAAAAGAGCACAGGAACTGTTAGAAAAAGTTGGCTTGCCAGATAAGGCGACGGCTTATCCTCAGAGTTTATCAGGTGGTCAGCAACAACGGATTGCCATTGCACGTGGACTTGCTATGGAACCAGATGTTTTGCTCTTTGATGAGCCGACTTCAGCCCTAGATCCTGAGATGGTTGGAGAAGTTCTAGCTGTTATGCAAGACCTTGCCAAGTCAGGGATGACTATGGTGATTGTGACTCATGAAATGGGCTTTGCGCGTGAGGTAGCAGACCGTGTTATCTTTATGGCGGATGGGGTTGTTGTCGAAGATGGAACACCAGAGGAGATTTTCGATCAAACAAAAGAACAACGGACCAAGGAATTTTTGAGTAAGGTTTTGTAAGACCTCATTTTTAGAAGAAATGGAGTAGGCATCATGGCTTCCAGTAAAGAATATTTAGATTTTATTCTCGAACAGCTATCAGAGCTAGAGGAGATGAGTTATCGTCCAATGATGGGAGAGTATATTCTTTATTATCGTGGAAAGATTATTGGAGGAATCTATGATAATCGTCTGTTACTGAAGCCTGTGAAGGTGGTCATGGATCAACTGGGACAGACTAGGCTTGAACGTCCTTATGAAGGAGCTAAGGAGATGATTTTGATAGAAGACATTGAAGATAAGTCATTTCTAGCGAGACTAATCAAGGAGATGTATGAAGTTTTGCCTGCTCACAAGGTCAAAAAGAAAGAATGACAAGTTTACCTAGTATAAATAAGCATAAAAGCTCGATAAGGGCTTTTTCTTATAGTTTCAGACTATAAGGTCCATTAGGCAAGAAGTGTTAGGATGGCGAGTTATTTTTTGATATAATAGAGGATATTTGATAGAAAAGAGAAGAGATATGGCACAGATTATTGATGGGAAGGCTCTTGCAGCTAAGTTACAAGGACAGTTGGCTGAAAAGACGGCCAAACTAAAAGAAGAAACAGGTCTAGTTCCAGGGTTGGTAGTGATTTTGGTGGGGGACAATCCTGCCAGCCAAGTCTACGTTCGCAACAAGGAACGATCAGCTCTCGCTGCTGGCTTCCGTAGTGAAGTAGTGCGAGTTCCAGAGACCATTACCCAAGCGGAATTGTTAGACTTGATTGCCAAATACAATCGAGATCCAGCTTGGCATGGGATTTTGGTCCAGTTACCTTTACCAAAACATATTGACGAAGAGGCAGTTTTATTAGCCATTGACCCTGAAAAAGATGTGGATGGTTTCCATCCCCTAAACATGGGTCGCCTCTGGTCTGGTCATCCAGTTATGATTCCTTCAACACCTGCAGGAATTATGGAGATGTTTCATGAATATGGGATTGATCTAGAAGGTAAAAATGCGGTTGTCATCGGTCGTTCAAATATCGTCGGGAAGCCGATGGCTCAGCTTCTTTTAGCTAAGAATGCGACTGTGACCTTGACCCACTCACGCACCCATCATCTTGCCAAGGTGGCTGCTAAGGCGGATATCCTTGTGGTTGCAATCGGTCGCGCCAAGTTTGTGACTGCTGACTTCGTCAAACCAGGAGCGGTTGTCATTGATGTAGGGATGAATCGCGATGAAAATGGCAAGCTTTGTGGAGATGTTGATTATGATGCGGTTGAACCACTTGCTAGCCACATCACACCTGTACCGGGTGGAGTTGGTCCTATGACTATTACCATGCTAATGGAGCAAACCTATCAGGCAGCGCTTCGAACACTAAACAAGGACTAGAAAGATGAAATTCGTATTTGATCTGGATGGGACGCTGTCTTTTGACTATATGACCATTGATGAGGAGATTAAGCAGGTTCTTTTAAAGGCTGAAGATTATGGGCACGAGATTGTGTTTGCTTCAGCTCGCTCTTATCGGGATTGTTTGGGCTTATTAGGTTCTGAACTCAGTCAGCGCTTAGTCATAGGTTTGAATGGTGGCGTAGCCTATCATTTGGGGAAGGCTATCTTCGAAAGGAATCTCGATACTAGAGTTTATCAGGCGCTAGTGGATTACTGCCAGACTTATAATCTCCCTTTCTTTGTAGATGATTGCTTTGACTATAGTGGACAGATTGTAGAGAAGATTCCATTTATTTCCAGTGTGGATCCCCTAAAGGTAGCTCGTCATCAGAAACTTGAGGACTTGGGTACTCCGATTAAGGTAGTCGTTTATATGGGTGATCATGAGGAGTTGCTTGATGATCTGCTTGGTCAGCTAGAAAGACTGGGGCTGGCTCATCTGTCCTATCATGCGCATGAAAAGTGCCTTTATGTTAATCCCTTGGATACTCATAAGGCGACAACTGTTGAAAAGTTATGCGGGGAGAACTTCATCGCTTTTGGAAATGACCAAAACGATATTGAACTATTTAAAACGTCTCTCTATTCTGTCCAGATAGGAGATTTTGCTGGCCTTACTCCATATGCAGATGACACGTTAGAGCTAAAAGGAGAACCTTCTCCATCAGTGGCAGCTAAAATCTTACAGACTTTTGCGGAATTTAAGGGAAAATAGTGTAGAAGGAGGTTCGAGCCTCCTTTTGTAGTATAATGGAGTGAGAGGGAAAAACGATGAAAGTGATTGATCAAGCTTTATTAGAAAAAGTCATTATTGAACGTTCTCGTAACAGCCATAAGGGAGATTACGGTCGCCTGCTCTTGCTAGGAGGAACTTATCCATATGGGGGAGCTATCATCATGTCAGCCATTGCAGCTGTCAAAAGTGGGGCAGGGTTGGTGACTGTTGGAACAGATAGGGAAAATATCCTTGCTCTACACAGTCATTTGCCGGAGGCCATGGCATTTTCTCTTCAAGACCAGCAATTGTTAAAAGAGCAGTTGGAAAAGGCAGAAGTTGTCTTGCTAGGTCCGGGTTTGCGAGAGGATGCATTTGGAGAAGAACTCGTAAAACAGGTCTTTGACAGCCTTAGAAAAGACCAGATTTTGATTGCAGACGGCGGTGCTTTGGGCATCTTAGCAAAAGCTCATTTGACATTCCCATCCAGTCAGCTCATCCTAACTCCCCACCAAAAGGAATGGGAAAGATTATCTGGTATAGTTCTTGACTATCAAAATACAGAGACGACTGCTAGAGCTCTTTCAGCTTTTCCTCAAGGAACGATTCTAGTTGAGAAAGGTCCAGCGACTCGTATCTGGCAAGCAGGAAAACCTGAATACTATCAACTGGAGGTTGGCGGTCCCTATCAAGCAACTGGTGGAATGGGAGATACTTTGGCTGGGATGATTGCAGGTTTTGCAGGTCAGTTTCCACATGTCAATCTCTATGAACGCGTAGTAGTAGCGACTCATCTGCACTCAGCAATTGCCCAAGAACTTGCTCAAGAAAACTACCTTGTCTTGCCAACAGAAATTAGCAAGACACTTCCGAAAACAATGAAAAAAATATCCCAAAAAGGCAACTAATTCCTTGGTTGTCTTTTTATATTGATGTCACTAAGCTGATAAGATTTTCAAATACCTCAGAACTGGCAAGCAACTGCTGAACTTGCGAGAAATTCTCACTTTTAAGGTCTTGATTTTTAATGAAACTCACATGTGAATTGAGATTGTTATCAAAGTTGAGGGGTGTCAAATCATGCTTTTTTTGATATAATTTTTAATGATGAATGCGAGAAATAATCGGTATGTTGTCGTTGATTTAGAGGCGACCAGCACCGGAAGCAAGGCAAAAATTATTCAAGTAGGCATTGTGGTGATTGAGAATGGTGAAATCATCAATCAGTATGCGACTGATGTCAATCCTCACGAACCCTTGGATTCTCATATCAAAGAATTAACGGGTCTGACCGATCAGCGTTTGGCTGCGGCACCAGAATTTTCTCAGGTGGCTGGCAAAATTTTTGAATTGGTTAAGGACGGTATTTTTGTTGCGCACAATGTACAGTTTGATGCCAACCTTCTTGCGGAATTTCTCTTTTTTGAAGGATATGAATTGCGTACACCTCGGGTGGATACAGTTGAGCTAGCCCAAGTTCTGTATCCTCAGTTTGAAAAATACAATCTAGGTATCCTTTGTCAAGAGTTGGGCATTGAGCTGGAACATGCCCATACTGCCCTGTCAGATGCTCAAGCAACAGCTGAACTCTTGCTTTACATGCGTCAAAAACTATTTGAGTTACCAAAAGGGCTCTTAGAAAGCTTGTTAAATCTTGCAGACAACCTTCTCTATGAAAGTTATCTGGTGATTGAGGAGGTCTATCAGCAACAATCTCTCTTATCTTCGCCAGACTTGATGGAGCTTCATGGGCTTTTCCTCAGAAAGGAAAGCAAAGCCTTAGTCCCACGAAAGTTATCCAAAGACTTTGCTAAAAACATTTCTTTATTGGGGCTGGAGGAGCGACCGCAACAGTTGGAATTTGCGGAGAAGGTTGAGCAATTATTGGAAGAAGACCAGACTTCCTTTATCCAAGCTCAAACGGGACTGGGCAAGACTTATGGTTATCTCCTTCCTGCTTTGAACTTGGAGAGTCAAACAGGTATCCTAGTGAGCGTTCCGACCAAAATTCTTCAAAATCAAATCATGCAAGAAGAAGGTCAGCGCTTAAAAGAGGTCTTCCATATGGAGATTCATAGTCTCAAGGGGCCTCAAAATTACTTGAAATTGGATGCTTTTCACCAAGTACTCCATCGGCCGGAGTCCAATCGTCTTTTCACACGATTTAAAATGCAACTGCTCATCTGGCTAACGGAGACAGAGACTGGTGACTTGGACGAAATCGGGCAACTTTATCGCTATCAGCATTTTCTGCCAGAACTAGTCCACGATGGCAAGCTTTCAAAGAAAAGTTTATTTGCCACAGAGGATTTTTGGAAACGAGGGCAGGAAAAGGCCAAGACCAGTCGTATTCTCTTGACCAATCATGCCTATCTGGTCACTCGTTTGGAAGACAATCCAGAGTTTGTCGACAACCGTTTGGTGATCTTGGATGAAGCTCAAAAAATGCTGCTAGCCCTTGAAAATCTAGCCCAGCAGGCTTACCGCCTTGAGGAACTTGTAACTCAAATTGAAAAGTCCTTAGAGTCAGTGGAGGATTTGGTTCAGAAACGCTTGCTTGAGAGTATCGGTTTTGAATGTCGATACTTGATGGAGCACTATCAATCAGGTCTTAAGAATGGAAAGTGGTTGGATTCTCTTGAAGAGTTGCGCCAGCATTTTTCGGAGTTAGCTCTCCCAGAGTATAGAGAGATTGCAAACTTTTTCACCTCGGACCGTGAATTTTGGCTTGCTACAGCAGAGAAATCGAGCAAGGATGTCTTGATTTGTTCAAGTAAAAAAGGCCGCTTTATACTAGCAGACTTATTGCCAGAAGATTGTAGACTTCTAGGAGTATCGGCCACTCTTGAAATTAGCAATCGGGTTTCCTTAGCAGATTTACTGGGATTCCCAGATGCTCCACTTGTTAGGCTTGATGTAGCAAAGCAGGAGCAACAAGAAGTCTATCTAATTGATGACTTTCCTCTCGTTACAGAAGTTTCGCCTTTTGATTATGCTAGTGAAGTGGCTTCTGTCATTCGAAGCTTACAAGCCTTTCAAGAACCCTTATTGGTCTTGTTTACCTCAAAAGAAATGTTGCTGGCAGTTTCGGACCTGCTCGACCAAGCGCATCTAGCTCAGTATAAAAATGGGGAACCAAGCCAACTGAAAAAACGTTTTGAAAAAGGCGAACGCAAGATCTTGCTCGGAACAGGTAGTTTCTGGGAAGGGGTTGATTTTTCAACCCATCCTTGCGTGATTCAAGTGATTCCGAGATTGCCTTTCCAAAATCCCCAAGAACCGTTAACTAAAAAATTAAACCAAGAACTGCGTCAAGAAGGGAAGAATCCTTTCTATGATTATCAGTTGCCGATGGCGATCATTCGGCTAAAACAAGCCCTGGGCCGTACTGTTAGACGATCCGACCAAGTTTCGGTTGCTGTGATTTTAGACAGTCGTGTAGTTAGCAAGCGTTACGGCAAACAAATCGCCCAAGCCTTGTCAAAAGAAAGGGCTGTTCAGGTTCTTTCTAGAGAACAGCTAGAGCCTGCTGTAGCTGATTTTCTCCAATCTCGTCGCAATAGAATGAAAGAAAAATCCAAGAAAGAGAAAAGGTAAAAAATATGAAACGTTCCTTCGACTCTCGAGTCGATTATAGCCTCCTCCTACCAGTGTTTTGTTTACTGGTGATTGGAGTAGTGGCCATTTATATAGCAGTTAGTCATGACTATCCAAATAATGTATTACCAATTCTAGGTCAGCAAATCGCTTGGATTGCCTTGGGGCTTGTCATTGGATTTGTGGTCATGTTCTTTAATACCGAGTTTTTATGGAAGGTGACTCCCTATCTTTATGGTCTAGGGCTAGCTTTGATGGTCCTACCTCTTGTTTTCTACAATCCAAATCTTGTAGCGTCAACAGGTGCCAAGAACTGGGTATCGATTGGTGGAACGACACTTTTCCAGCCATCGGAATTCATGAAGATTTCCTATATCTTGATGTTGGCTCGAGCCATTGTAAGATTCACTCAAAAACACAAGGAATGGCGACGGACTATTCCCTTGGATTTCTTATTGATTGGTTGGATGATCGCCTTTACCATACCAGTCTTGATCCTCTTAGCCCTACAAAGTGACTTGGGGACGGCCTTGGTCTTTGTAGCTATTTTTTCCGGTATGGTCCTCCTTTCAGGTGTTTCGTGGAAGATCATCATTCCGGTTTTTGCGACAGGAGTGACTGCAGTTGTAGGATTTATGGCCATCTTTATAAGCAAGGATGGGCGTGCCTTCTTGCATCAGATTGGGATGCCAACTTACCAGATTAACCGTATCTTGGCTTGGCTCAATCCCTTTGACTTTGCGCAAACAACGACATACCAACAGGCGCAGGGACAAATTGCGATTGGAAGTGGTGGCTTGTTTGGACAAGGTTTCAATGTGTCCAATCTCCTCATTCCAGTACGTGAGAGTGATATGATTTTTACGGTGATTGCTGAAGATTTTGGCTTTATTGGTTCAGTCTTTTTGGTTGCCCTGTACTTGCTTCTTATTTATCGGATGTTGAAGATTACACTTAAGTCAAACAACCAGTTCTACACCTATATCTCGACTGGTTTTATCATGATGTTGCTCTTCCATATCTTTGAAAATATCGGTGCCGTGACAGGCTTACTTCCTTTGACAGGGATTCCTCTGCCTTTCATTTCTCAAGGGGGATCCGCAATTATTAGTAACCTCATCGGTGTCGGTCTCCTCTTGTCTATGAGTTACCAGACCAATCTAGCAGAAGAGAAAAGTGGAAAAGTTCCATTCAAACGAAAGAAAGTCGTCCTAAAACAAATCAAATAAGGAGGCCACTATGGCAAAAGTAGCAGTTATTTTAGCCCAGGGGTTTGAAGAAATTGAAGCCTTGACAGTAGTCGATGTCTTGCGTCGAGCAAACATTTCTTGTGATATGGTAGGATTTGAAGAGCAGGTGACAGGGTCACATGGCATTCAGGTAAAAGCTGACCGTATCTTTGATGGCGATTTGTCCGACTATGACTTGGTAGTTCTTCCAGGAGGTATGCCAGGCTCAGCTCACCTACGAGATAATCAATCCCTCATTTCACAGATTAAAACCTTTGATCAAGCAGGAAAGAAAATTGCTGCCATCTGTGCAGCCCCAATTGCTCTTCATCAAGCAGGTATCCTGAAAGACAAGCACTTTACTTGTTATGACAGAGTTCAGGAGCAAATTACTGACGGAATTTATCAAAAGCAAACAGTGGTTGTTGATGGCAATCTAACAACTAGCCGAGGACCGTCAACTGCCCTTGCCTTTGCCTATGAGTTGGTAGAGCAATTGGGAGGAGATGCCGAAAGTTTACGAGACGGCATGCTCTATCGAGATGTCTTTGGAAATCAACAGTAAGACGAGAGTTCGGCTCTCGTTTTTTTATTTACTCCATTTCTAAAAAATGTTTCATATGATTGTCTTGCGATTTTATATCAAACTTTTATAAATCAATCAAGCTTTGTCTAGCATAAGAAGGAAATCAATCTCTAGAAATGTTAGTGTTTTCAAGTTGTTAGATAGAATACTTCAGATTGTTACTGAAATCAATAGTTTCATGAAAAAGATAGAATATTCAATAAATGCTATATTAAACGATCTTATCATGCGAATTAATCTGCTTGTATTAATTTGAAATATAAAGTACTTTCTCTGTAATATAATTGAAACGTGTTACTAGTATATTAAAATTAGTAAGAATTTTTTGCATATACGAAACTGGGGGAGTGATATGTTGGAAACTTTCGGAAAAATATTCAAAGTCATTAGAGAATCAAAAAAAATGTCCCTGAAAGAGGTGGCTGCTGGTGATATTTCCGTGGCTCAGCTATCCCGTTTTGAACGGGGAGTCAATGGGATCACACTTGATTCTTTTTATTGTTGTTTAAAAAATATGGCTGTTTCCCTAGAGGAGTTTCAGTATGTTTACCATAATTACATTGATTCAGATGATGTGCTGTTCTCAAAAAAAGTAGCTGATGCATATCAGGAAAACAATGTTGTCAAGCTCCAAAATATTTTGTCTAGCTCAGAAGCTTTGACCGAACAGTTTCCTGAGAAAAAAAACTATAAACTCAATACGATCATTGTCAGGGCCCTCTTGTCCTCCTGTTGCTCAGATTTTCAGATTAGCAAGAAGGATATAGAATTCCTGACGGATCATCTCTTTTCTGTTGAGGAGTGGGGGCGTTATGAACTCTGGCTTTTTACAAACAGTGTTGATTTGATGACCTTGGAAACGCTGGAAACCTTTGCTAGTGAGATGATCAATCGTACCCAGTTTTATAACAACCTACCTGAAAATCGTCGCCGTATTATCAAGATGCTACTTAATGTCATTAGCGTCTGTATAGAAGGAAACCATCTGCTAGTTGCTATGAGGTTTCTCAATTATCTAGACCACTCTAAAATCCCTGAAACAGATCTATATGATCGAACGCTGATTAAGTATCATAGGGCTCTGTATGCCTACAAGGTCGGGAATACTAATGCTCTCAGTGACATCGAGCAATGCCTATCTTTTTTTGAATTTTTAGATTCCTTTGGTGTTGCCCAAAAGCTTAAAGAACAGTTTGAAAGAATTTGCCTTTCATAGTTGTAGATGTGCAACAAAAAATGATCATTTTGAAAAATATACTAGAATAAGGGCATAACTTTATACTAAATTCAGAAGGAGGCTTTATGATGGAGAAAAAGATTCATTATAAGATGCATAAAGTTAAGAAAAATTGGGTAGCCATTGCTTTGACTACCTTGGCCCTTATTGTAGCACCAAAGGTACTTGGTCTAGAACCAGGCGTTGTCCATGCGGATGATGTAAAGCAGGTTGTAGTTCAAGAACCTGCTACAGCTCAGACTAGTGGTCCGGGTCAGCAAACTCCAGCCCAAGCAAACGTAGCATCTGAGCAAGAAGCAGAAAAAGCAACCCCTGCAGACAAGGTGACAGGCGATGCTGCTGCTAGTGATAAGTCTGCTAAACCAGCAGAAAATACAGAAGCAACAGTTCAAACCAATGCTCAAGAGCCTGCTAAACCAGCAGATACGAAAGAAGCATCTACAGAAAAGGCTGCTGTTGCAGAAGAAGTTAAAGCTGCTAATGCAATCACAGAAACTCCTAAAACAGAAGTAGCAGAGCAGAATAAACAAGCAGGGCCAACAACTGCCCAAGACCAAGAAGGCGACAAACGAGAAAAATCGGCTGTTGAAGACAAGATTGTTGCAAATCCAAAGGTTGCAAAGAAAGATCGCTTGCCCGAACCTGCTCAAAAACAAGGAGCAGTAGCTGAAAGAATGGTGGCAGATCAGGCTCAACCTGCACCTGTAAATGCTGACCATGATGATGATGTCCTATCTCATATTAAGACCATTGATGGTAAAAATTACTATGTTCAGGACGATGGTACAGTTAAAAAGAACTTTGCAGTTGAACTTAATGGTAGAATACTTTATTTTGATGCAGAAACGGGTGCCTTAGTTGATTCAAATGAATATCAGTTCCAACAAGGAACCAGCAGTCTCAATAATGAATTCTCCCAAAAGAATGCTTTCTATGGTACGACTGACAAGGATATTGAAACTGTAGACGGTTATTTGACAGCAGATAGCTGGTATCGTCCAAAGTTCATCTTAAAAGATGGAAAAACATGGACGGCATCGACAGAAACAGACTTACGTCCTCTTTTGATGGCTTGGTGGCCTGATAAACGTACTCAGATTAATTACCTCAACTATATGAACCAGCAAGGTCTGGGAGCAGGTGCTTTTGAAAACAAAGTGGAACAAGCTCTCCTGACAGGTGCTTCTCAGCAGGTTCAGCGCAAAATTGAGGAAAAAATTGGTAAAGAAGGCGATACCAAATGGTTGAGAACGCTGATGGGTGCCTTTGTCAAAACCCAGCCAAACTGGAATATCAAGTCAGAGTCTGAAACAACTGGTACTAAAAAGGACCACTTGCAGGGTGGAGCTTTGCTTTATACTAATAATGAGAAGAGCTCTCATGCTGACTCTAAGTTCCGTCTGCTTAACCGTACCCCTACTAGTCAAACAGGTAAACCTAAGTACTTCATTGACAAGTCAAACGGTGGTTATGAGTTCTTGCTCGCTAACGACTTTGACAACTCTAATCCAGCTGTTCAGGCCGAACAACTCAACTGGTTGCATTTTATGATGAACTTTGGAAGCATCGTAGCCAATGATCCGACTGCTAATTTTGATGGAGTTCGTGTCGATGCGGTGGACAATGTCAACGCAGACTTGCTCCAAATCGCATCTGACTACTTCAAGTCTCGCTACAAGGTGGGAGAAAGTGAAGAAGAAGCCATCAAGCATTTGTCTATCTTGGAAGCTTGGTCTGATAACGATCCTGACTACAACAAAGATACTAAAGGCGCTCAACTAGCAATTGACAACAAGCTACGCTTGTCCTTGCTTTATTCATTCATGCGTAATCTATCTATCCGTAGCGGAGTAGAGCCTACGATTACAAATAGTCTAAATGACCGTTCTTCTGAAAAGAAAAATGGCGAACGGATGGCTAACTATATCTTTGTTCGGGCTCATGACAGTGAAGTACAAACCGTTATTGCTGACATCATCCGGGAAAATATCAATCCAAACACGGATGGTTTGACCTTTACTATGGATGAACTCAATCAAGCCTTCAAGATCTACAACGAAGATATGCGCAAGGCAGACAAGAAGTATACGCAGTTCAACATTCCAACTGCTCATGCCCTCATGCTCTCCAATAAAGACTCTATCACTCGGATCTACTATGGTGACCTCTATACCGATGATGGTCAATACATGGAGAAAAAATCTCCTTACCACGATGCTATTGATGCCTTGTTGCGTGCTCGTATTAAGTATGTAGCAGGTGGACAAGACATGAAGGTCACTTATATGGGTGTACCTCGTGAGGCTGATAAATGGTCTTACAATGGTATTTTGACTTCTGTCCGCTACGGTACTGGTGCCAATGAAGCAACAGATGAAGGAACAGCAGAAACTCGTACTCAAGGGATGGCTGTGATTGCTTCAAACAACCCTAACCTCAAGTTAAATGTATGGGATAAACTGCAAGTCAATATGGGAGCAGCCCACAAGAATCAATACTATCGCCCTGTGCTTTTGACGACCAAAGATGGTATTTCCCGCTATCTAACTGACGAAGAAGTGCCGCAATCGCTCTGGAAGAAGACAGATGCTAATGGTATTTTGACCTTTGATATGAATGATATTGCAGGCTACAGCAATGTACAGGTTTCTGGATATCTGGCTGTTTGGGTACCAGTTGGCGCTAAGGCAGATCAGGATGCTCGTACAACAGCAAGCAAGAAGAAAAACGCTAGTGGTCAAGTTTATGAATCTAGCGCAGCTCTTGATTCTCAGTTGATTTACGAAGGCTTCTCTAACTTCCAAGACTTTGCAACCCGCGATGACCAATATACCAATAAAGTCATTGCTAAAAATGTCAACCTCTTCAAGGAATGGGGAGTAACTTCATTTGAGCTACCACCTCAGTATGTATCTAGCCAAGACGGTACTTTCTTAGATTCTATCATTCAGAATGGTTATGCCTTTGAAGACCGCTACGATATGGCCATGAGCAAGAACAATAAATATGGTTCTTTAAAAGATTTGCTCAATGCTCTCCGTGCTCTTCACAGTGTCAATATCCAAGCCATCGCGGACTGGGTACCAGACCAAATCTATAACCTACCAGGCAAGGAAGTGGTAACAGCAACACGTGTCAATAACTATGGAACCTACCGTGAAGGTTCAGAAATCAAGGAAAAACTCTATGTAGCTAATAGTAAGACCAATGGGACTGATTTCCAAGGTAAATACGGTGGAGCTTACTTGGATGAGCTTAAAGCTAAATATCCAGAGATCTTTGAACGAGTACAGATTTCCAATGGTCAAAAGATGACAACAGATGAGAAGATTACCAAGTGGTCGGCTAAGTACTTCAATGGTACCAATATCTTAGGTCGTGGTGCTTACTATGTTCTTAAAGACTGGGCTAGCAACGACTATCTCACTAACAAAAATGGCGAGATAGTATTGCCTAAGCAATTAGTTAATAAGAATGCTTACACAGGATTTGTTAGTGATGCCAATGGTACTAAGTTCTATTCAACTAGTGGTTATCAAGCTAAAAATTCCTTTATCCAAGATGAAAATGGAAATTGGTATTACTTCGATAAACGAGGTTATCTTGTAACAGGTGCTCATGAAATTGATGGCAAGCACGTTTATTTCTTGAAGAATGGTATTCAACTTCGTGATTCTATCCGTGAAGATGAAAATGGTAATCAGTACTACTATGATCAAACTGGTGCCCAAGTTCTTAACCGTTACTACACTACTGATGGTCAAAACTGGCGTTACTTTGATGCCAAGGGCGTTATGGCTCGAGGTCTTGTCAAGATAGGAGATGGACAGCAATTCTTTGATGAAAACGGCTATCAGGTTAAGGGCAAGATTGTGAGTGCTAAGGATGGCAAACTTCGTTACTTTGACAAGGATTCAGGGAATGCTGTTATTAATCGTTTTGCTCAGGGTGATAACCCAAGTGATTGGTACTATTTCGGAGCAGATGGAGTTGCTGTGACAGGTCTTCAAAAGATTGGTCAACAAACACTTTACTTTGACCAAGATGGCAAGCAAGTCAAGGGTAAAATCGTGACACTTTCAGATAAGAGTATCCGTTACTTTGATGCCAACTCAGGAGAAATGGCAGTCGGCAAGTTTGCAGAAGGTGCCAAGAGCGAATGGTATTACTTTGACCAAACTGGAAAAGCAGTGACAGGTCTTCAAAAGATTGGCAAACAAACACTTTACTTTGACCAAGATGGTAAGCAAGTCAAGGGTAAAGTGGTAACTTTGGCTGATAAATCCATCCGTTACTTTGATGCCAACTCAGGAGAAATGGCAGTCGGCAAGTTTGCAGAAGGTGCCAAGAACGAATGGTATTACTTTGACCAAACTGGTAAAGCAGTGACAGGCCTTCAAAAGATTGGCAAACAAACACTTTACTTCGACCAAGATGGCAAGCAAGTCAAGGGCAAAATCGTGACACTTTCAGATAAGAGTATCCGTTACTTTGATGCTAACTCAGGAGAGATGGCAACCAACAAGTTTGTCGAAGGTTCCCAAAATGAGTGGTACTATTTTGATCAAGATGGAAAAGCAGTGACAGGCTTGCAGCAGGTTGGTCAACAGACTCTCTATTTCACGCAAGATGGCAAGCAAGTTAAAGGAAAAGTTGTTGATGTGAATGGGGTTAGTCGATATTTCGATGCCAATTCAGGGGATATGGCTCGAAGCAAATGGATTCAACTTGAAGATGGAAGTTGGATGTATTTTGACCGCGATGGTAGAGGTCAAAACTTCGGAAGAAACTAAGCGAATTTAGCTCAATAAAAATCAAGCTTTATCTGATGATATACAAAAACGATAACACCTTAAAAGGATGTTATCGTTTTTTGCCTGTTTGGAGAATAAATTACAATTGAAAGGAAAGATGGAATCATTGGAAACTGAAATGAATTAACAAGAGATTCCATATTGGAATAATCTTTTTCTGCTCTCTATTGTGGTATTCAAAGCAATGAGGATTCTATTTTTAAAGTTTGGAAATCCAAAATCGTTTCGTTTGCGAATAATGACGCGGTTGTTAGTAGTTTCTATTTTTTTATTTGTACATTTGAGATAGGAAAGATTTTGCTTGATTATTCATAGAGGAGCAATTCTTCACAAAAAGGCTCCATCGATGCAATAGTGTTTTACTATCTATAGAAATTATAGAGCCGAAAAATCTAGGAAATCATCGCCTTTTTCATAAAAAAATGGTATAATGAAGGGTATGAAATATCACGACTATATATGGGATTTAGGTGGTACCCTATTGGATAATTATGAGACTTCTACTGCAGCCTTTGTAGAAACCTTAGCCCAATATGGAATAGAGCAAGAACACGACCGTGTTTACGAAGCTTTGAAGGTTTCGACAGCTTTTGCCATCGAGAAGTTTTCACCAGATATCGAGGATTTTTTAGAGAACTACAAAGAAAATGAAGCGCGTGAGCTAGAACATCCAGTTTTGTTTGAGGGAATTCCAGAATTACTCAAAGACATTTCGGACAAGGGTGGTCGCCATTTCTTGGTTTCTCATCGAAATGACCAAGTGCTAGAACTTCTTGCTAAGACCCAGATAGCGAACTACTTCACCGAGGTGGTGACTGCCAGTTCTGGCTTTAAACGGAAACCAGATCCTGAGTCCATGATTTATTTACGTGATAAATATCATATTACATCTGGTTTGGTCATTGGTGACAGAAATATTGATGTAGAAGCAGGTAAAGCTGCTGGCTTAGATGCCTATCTTTTTAATAACGTTGCGACATTGAGACAAGCAATAGACATGTAAGAAAAGGGAAAAAATGACAGAAGAAATCAAAAATCAACAGGCACAAGATTATGATGCCAGTCAAATTCAAGTTTTGGAGGGACTTGAAGCTGTTCGTATGCGTCCAGGTATGTATATTGGATCGACTTCAAAAGAAGGTCTTCACCATCTAGTATGGGAAATCGTTGATAACTCAATTGACGAAGCCCTAGCTGGATTTGCCAGCCACATCCAAGTCTTTATAGAGCCAGATAACTCCATCACTGTTGTGGATGATGGGCGTGGAATTCCTGTTGATATTCAGGAAAAGACAGGACGTCCCGCTGTTGAGACCGTCTTTACAGTTCTTCACGCTGGAGGAAAATTCGGTGGTGGCGGATACAAGGTTTCAGGTGGATTGCACGGTGTAGGTTCATCAGTAGTAAATGCCCTCTCAACTCAACTAGATGTTCATGTTCATAAAAACGGTAAGATTCATTACCAAGAATACCGTCGTGGTCATGTTGTTGCTGATCTTGAGGTGGTTGGAGATACGGATAAAACGGGAACAACAGTTCACTTCACACCAGATCCAGAGATTTTTACAGAAACAACAACTTTTGACTTTGAAAAATTAAACAAACGTATTCAAGAACTAGCCTTTTTGAATCGAGGCCTTCGAATCTCCATCACAGATAAGCGTGAAGGTCTCGAACAGACTAAACATTACCACTATGAAGGTGGAATTGCTAGCTACGTTGAGTATATCAACGAAAATAAGGATGTTATCTTTGACAAACCAATCTATACAGATGGTGAAATGGAAGATATCACAGTTGAAGTAGCCATGCAGTACACAACCGGTTACCACGAAAACGTCATGAGTTTCGCCAATAACATTCACACCTATGAAGGTGGTACGCATGAGCAAGGTTTCCGTACAGCACTGACGCGTGTTATCAACGATTATGCCCGCAAGAATAAACTGCTAAAAGACAATGAAGACAACCTGACAGGGGAAGATGTTCGTGAAGGTTTGACTGCTGTTATCTCTGTTAAGCATCCAAATCCGCAGTTTGAAGGACAAACCAAGACTAAACTGGGGAATAGTGAAGTAGTCAAGATTACCAATCGCCTCTTCAGCGATGCCTTCTCCGATTTCCTCATGGAGAATCCACAGATTGCCAAGCGCATCGTGGAAAAAGGGATTTTGGCTGCCAAGGCTCGTGTAGCTGCCAAGCGTGCGCGTGAAGTCACTCGCAAGAAATCGGGTTTGGAAATTTCTAACCTTCCTGGAAAACTAGCAGACTGTTCTTCAAATAACCCAGCTGAAACCGAACTTTTCATTGTCGAAGGAGACTCAGCTGGTGGATCAGCTAAATCTGGTCGTAACCGTGAATTCCAAGCTATCTTGCCAATTCGTGGTAAAATCTTGAATGTTGAAAAAGCTAGCATGGATAAAATTCTTGCTAACGAAGAAATTCGAAGCCTTTTCACAGCCATGGGAACAGGATTTGGTGCAGAATTTGATGTCACTAAGGCTCGTTACCAAAAACTCGTTTTGATGACCGATGCCGATGTTGATGGAGCCCACATTCGAACCCTCTTACTGACTCTGATTTACCGCTATATGAAACCAATCTTAGAGGCAGGTTATGTCTACATTGCCCAACCACCGATTTATGGGGTTAAAGTTGGAAGTGAGATCAAAGAATACATTCAACCTGGTGCAGATCAAGAAATTAAACTCCAAGAAGCCTTAGCACGTCACAGTGAAGGGCGTTCAAAACCAACCATCCAACGTTATAAAGGTTTGGGAGAAATGGATGACCACCAATTGTGGGAAACAACCATGGATCCTGAACATCGCTTGATGGCGCGTGTTTCGGTAGATGATGCTGCCGAAGCAGATAAAATCTTTGATATGTTGATGGGGGATCGAGTAGAACCTCGTCGCGAATTTATCGAAGAAAACGCTGTTTACAGTACACTTGACGTCTAAAAAATGTGGGAAATAGTTCCCTTGGTTTAAAAAATATGATATAATCATTACGATTGTTTCTAGTATAAAAGGAGTTTGATATGTCTAATGGACAACTAATTTATCTAATGGTTGCGATTGCAGTCATTCTGATCTTAGCTTATGTAACAGCCATCTTTTTACGTAAGCGTAATGTAAGCAGATTAACGGCCCTTGAAGAAAGAAAAGAAGAACTCTACAACCTTCCTGTAAATGATGAGGTTGAAGCCGTTAAAAACATGCACTTGATTGGTCAAAGCCAGGTGACCTTCCGTGAATGGAACCAAAAATGGGTTGATTTATCTCTGAACTCATTTGCTGATATTGAAAATCACCTCTTTGAAGCTGAAAGCTACAACAATTCTTTCCGTTTTTTCAAAGCTGCTCACAAGATTGATCAAATTGAGAGCCAAATCGGTTTAATTGAAGAAGATATTGCAGCTATTCGCAATGCCCTTTCTGAACTTGAAAAGCAAGAATCTAAGAATAGTGGCCGTGTCCTTCATGCCTTGGACTTGTTTGAATCCCTTCAACATACCGTTGCAGAAGATTCGGAGAAATATGGTAAGGCCCTTCCTGAGATTGAGAAACAATTGGAAAACATTCAATCTGAATTCTCTCAATTCGTTACCTTGAACTCATCAGGTGACCCAGTTGAAGCGGCAGCAATTCTTGATTCAACTGAAAATCATATTCTCGCTTTGACACACATCGTTGAGCGAATTCCAGCTCTTGTTGAAACCTTGACAAAGGAACTGCCAGAACAATTGGCAGATTTGGAAGAAGGCTATCGCAAGCTGTTGGATGCCAACTACCACTTTACAGAAACAGATATTGAATCCCGTTTCCAACTTTTGCATGAGTCTTTGAAAAATAATCAAGAAAATATTCGTCAGTTGGAATTGGACAATGCAGAGTATGGAAATAATCGCATCCAAGAAGAAATCAACGCACTTTATGATATCTTCACTCGTGAAATTGCAGCTCAAAAAGTGGTTGAAAGTCTTCTTTCGACATTACCAACTTATCTCAACCACTTGAAAGAAAATAATCAGGTGCTTGTTCAAGATCTTGAACGCTTGACTAAAACCTACCTTCTTCCTGAAAGCGATGGAAATCATGTTCGTCGTCTTCAAGCAGAATTGGTTGCACTTGATACGGCAATCATGGAAGTGACAGAGGATCAAGGTGAGTCAACACAAGCCTACTCTGCTCTTGAAGAACAGTTGGAAATGCTTCAAAGCAACCTCAAGGATATAGAGGATGAGCAAATCTCTGTTAGCGAACGACTTGCGCAAATTGAAAAAGACGACCTCAATGCTCGCCAAAAAGCAAATGTCTATGTGAACCGTTTGCATACTATCAAACGTTACATGGAGAAGAGAAACTTGCCAGGTATTCCTCAAAGTTTCTTGAAACTTTTCTTTACTGCAAGTCATAACACAGAAGATCTGATGGCAGAGTTAGAACAACCACAAGTGAATATTGAATCGGTTAAACGAATTCTTGAAATTGCAACAAATGATATGGAAGCACTTGAAACAGAAACCTATGATATCGTTCAATATGCAACCTTGACGGAGCAACTCTTGCAATACTCAAACCGTTACCGTTCATTCGATGAACGTATCCAAGAAGCATTCAACGAAGCGCTTGAAATTTTTGAAAAAGAGTTTGACTACCAGGCATCATTTGAAAAAATTTCACAAGCCTTGGAAGTTGCTGAACCGGGGGTTACAAACCGTTTTGTCACTTCATATGAGAAAACACGTGAAGCGATTCGTTTTTAAAAATAGAAGCTTAGAAGATTTCTAAGCTTTTTTATTTTCCTAAAAAAAGACAGAATCCCTGTTTATCATTGAAATAATAGCCTCGATTTGATATGATGGAAATATGAAAAAAAATAGAGCGAAACGTGTTTCTCACGATAAAACGAGAAGGATATTGCTTTCCCTTGTTGGAATCTTAGGAATTGCTACGATTCTATTAGGGAGTGCTATTGGTTATAAGCTACTACAAAAGCAATCTTACGAACAAAAAATTGAAGCGCTGAAGAGCGAAAAGGACCAGCAATTCAACTCTGGTAGTCAGAAGGACCATTTCCGAAAAGGTCAAGCTGAGGTGATTGCCTACTACCCTCTGCAAGGAGAGGAAGTCATTGCGTCTGTTAGAGAAAAAATCAACCAGGATATTAAAGAAAAGCTGGAAGATAAAGAGGACTTGGTCTTTTATTATAGTGAGCAATTGGATCCCGTCTTAAAGGGAGTTGTTGCTCGTAATGTCAGCAAGCAAGTCTACGATTTGTCTGCATCAAAGGTTGAAGAAAAAGAAAAGACTTCTTTAGGGAAAATTTTCTTGACCGAAGATGGGAAAGCTTTTGACCTCAGTAAACTCTTCAAAGATGCAAGTAAGGCTAAGGAACTCTTACTGAGTCAAATCAAATCAACTCTAGAAGATAAGAAACTTGACCAGGCAAAAATTGATCAAGTTATAAAGAGCTTCACAGACCAAGAATTGACATCTTGGAGCTTTGATTATAAGGATAGTCAAATCATCCTTTATCCTGCTAATGCTGGAGAGACTGTTGAGGAAATTGCTTTGCCAATATCTAGTTTCTTTGATGTCATTGAGTCCTCTTATCTATTAGAAAAGGATGCTGAACTTTACCAAACATACTTTGCTAAGAAAAATAAAAAAGTTGTAGCCTTGACCTTTGACGATGGCCCAAATCCAACTACAACCACGCAGGCTTTGGATACTTTAGCTAAATATGGTGTAAAAGCAACCTTCTTTGTACTTGGTAAAAACATTGCAGGTAATGAAAATCTTCTAAAACGAATGAAATCAGAAGGTCATGTTGTAGGAAACCACAGCTGGAGTCATCCCGTTCTTTCACAACTTTCGCTCGAAGATGCTAAAAAGCAAATCACTGATACAGAAGATTTGTTAACTCAAGTTTTAGGATCAAGCTCTAAACTGATGCGCCCACCTTATGGTGCCATCACTGATGATATTCGAAACGGCCTTGATTTAAGCTTCATCATGTGGGACGTGGATAGTTTGGACTGGAAGAGTAAAAACGAGACAGCCATTTTGACAGAGATTCAACGTCAGGTTCGCAATGGTTCCATCATCCTCATGCATGATATTCATGGTCCTTCTGTTAATTCTCTACCAAGTGTTATTGAGTATTTAAAGGGTGAAGGGTATACATTTGTGACCGTTCCTGAATTACTCAATTCTCGCTTAAAAGCTCACGAGATCTATTACGATCGTGATCAATAATTTTTAAAATCTAAAGGGGCAAGTGTTCTGATAATCAGGATTTTGTTTCTTTAGATTTTCTTCACATAGAAAGGAAAAACGATGAAATCTTACACCCTTAATAATGGAGTTTCAATTCCTGTACTAGGATTTGGAACATGGAAAGCTGAAAATGGAGAGGTAGCCTACCAAGCCGTTTTAGAAGCTTTAAAGGCCGGCTATCGTCATATCGATACTGCTGCTATCTATAAAAATGAGGAGAGCGTTGGTCGTGCTATTCGAGATAGCGGTCTTCCAAGACAAGAAATCTTTGTAACGACCAAACTCTGGAATACCAATCACAGCTATGATGAAGCTCGCCAAGCATTTGAAGAATCAATGGAAAAACTGGGATTGGATTATCTAGATTTGTACCTTATCCATTGGCCAAATCCAAAAACTTTAAGAGAAAATGACGAATGGAAAACTCGTAATGCTGAAGTCTGGAGAGCGATGGAGGACCTTTACCAAGAAGGCAAAATCCGCGCTATCGGCGTTAGTAATTTCCTTCCTCATCATTTGGATGCCTTACTTGAGACAGCAAGAATCATCCCAGCGGTCAATCAGGTGCGCTTGGCACCAGGAGTTTATCAAGAGGAAGTGGTTGACTACTGTAGAGAGAAAGGAATTCTCTTAGAGGCTTGGGGACCTTTTGGCCAAGGAGAGTTGTTTGAACAGAAAGAAGTCCAAGAAATTGCTGATAAGCATGGGAAATCAGTGGCTCAAATCTCCTTGGCTTGGAGTTTGGCAGAAGGATTTTTACCCCTACCCAAGTCAGTGACAGCCTCTCGTATCCAGAGCAATCTTGACTGTTTTGGGATTGAACTCAGCAAAGACGAGCGAGAAGTCTTAAAGACAATTTCAGTGACTTCGGGCGCACCTCGTGTGGATGAGATGGATTTTTAATTTTTAAAATCGATTTATACCGAAGTAACAAAGACTAGGAATTTTAAATCCTAGTCTTTTTGTGTATAAAAAATCTAAATTGTTTGTATAATGAAATAATTTTATAGATTGAAATATAGGAACGAATTTAAAAAAACTTTGGTTTGATGGAGCAAATAACACGAATGATAAAATTAAATAAGTAAAATATATACGTAAATATTACATTTTTGTGACAATTCAGATTTTTATGAAAATTTATGATTATTTGAGTTATAATAGGTATACTTTAAAGAAAAAGGAGATTATTTATGAATAGACGACAACGTTTTTCATTACGGAAATACAAATTTGGTCTTGCTTCAGTTTTATTGGGAACTGCATTGGTTTTTGGAGCAAGTCAAGTCAGTGCCAATGAGCAGAGTACAGGGGAAAAGCAAGCTCAAACTCAGGAAATTAAGACAGAGCTAAAAGACGATAAACACTCAAGCTCTTCAACTGACCAAACCAATAATAATGGGATAGCTCCAGTAGTTGGAGAGAAACAAGAAGCTGAAACTTCTAAAGAGGATGCTAGTAAACAAGATGCTAAGGTAGAAGCTTCGGTTGATAAAACTGCTGAAGCCCAAGAATCAGGAAAAGATAGCGCAGTTGCAAAAGAAGAAAATCAAGGTGTCGTCCAAAAAGAAACAACAGTCGCTACCAGTCCGGCGCCTGCCACAGAGAAGGCTTCTGAGTTGGAGAAAAAAGAGGCTCAAGCAACGACAGCTCCTAAAACTACTGGAGAAACGGCAACTACTGAAAAAGAACAAGAAAAAGCTGAGTCTGCAAAACCCAATAGTCTTTCAAGCAATGATATCATCACAGTACCAAAAACTTGGAAGGCTGGTTACAAGGGGACGGGGACCGTTGTTGCCATTATTGACTCTGGGCTTGATTTGAATCATGAGGTTCTTCGAATTTCAGACCCGTCAAAAGCAAAATTTAAAAACAAGGAAGCCATCGAAGCAGCTAAAAAGGCTGCTGGAATCGATTACGGTAAATGGTATAGCGATAAGGTTGTCTATGCCTATGACTACTTTGACGGAACGGATAAGATCAAAGAAGCAGAAAGAACTTCTCATGGGATGCACGTAACAGGGATTGCGGCTGGAAACCCTGATAAAGAAGCACCAAATGGTGAAAAGGTCTATGGTGTGGCGCCAGAAGCCCAAGTCATGTTTATGCGTGTCTTTTCAGATCGCCAAAAAACGACCAGTTCAGCCCTTTATGTAAAGGCGATTGATGATGCAGTTGCCTTAGGAGCAGATGCCATTAATATGAGTTTGGGATCTAGCACTGGTTCTATGGTGGATGCTGGTTCCGATATCGTGGATGCCATCAAACGGGCTCGTGCCAAGGGAGTATCTGTTCTTATCTCAGCAGGAAATAGCAATACATTCGGAAATGGTTATTCAAAACCACTAGCCGAAAACCCAGACTATGGCTTGGTTGGAAATCCATCCACTGTTGAAGACTCAATTTCAGTTGCTTCTGTCAACAACAAAACATTGACAACAGCGGTTTTTGAAGTTAAAGGTCTAGAGGGAAATGCCGGCCTTCATAACGGAAAATTTGATTATAGTCAACCTGAAGCAGATAAGGACTTTGAAAAAGGAAAAGAGTACGAATACGTCGAAGCAGGGTTAGGTCGTGAAGAAGACTTTGCGAAGTTGGATTTAACTGGGAAACTTGCCCTCATTCAGCGTGGAGCTATGAATTTTTCAGAGAAGATCAAAAATGCACGAAAACACGGTGCAGTTGGTGCTTTGATCTACAATAATGTAGAAGGTGCAAACATCAATATGTCTATTGATGATGAAGCAAAGAAAATTCCTTCTGTATTTATTTCTAAACAGTATGGTGAAGCCTTAAAATCAGGAAACTACAAGATTGTTTTTAATGGTAAGATGGATAATCGTCCTTCTGATGTAGCCAATCAGCTATCTGACTTTTCAAGTTGGGGAGTGACTACCGATGGACAATTGAAACCAGACGTGACAGCTCCTGGCGGCAATATCTACTCATCCTTTAATGACAATACCTACGGTAGTATCAGCGGAACCAGTATGGCGGCTCCTCACGTTACGGGTGTTGCAGTTCTGGTTAAGGAATACCTTCAAAAACACCATCCAGAATTGACTCCTGAGCAAGTATCAGAGACTGTCAAGGCCTTGATCATGTCAACTGCAAAACCACATGTTAATAAGGACACAGGAACTTATACCTCTCCTCGTCAGCAAGGTTCTGGTATTGTGGATACAGCTGCTGCAGTTTCAACCGACCTCTATGTAACAGGTGAAAATGGTTATCCAAGCGTGACTTTAGGAAATGTTGGAGATCAATTTACTTTCAAGGTCACTGTACACAATATTTCAGATACTGACCGTACTCTCAAGATGGTGGTGAATACCAATACAGACGAAGTTCAAGATGGAAAATTCACCCTTCGACCTCGAAAATTAACAGAGACAGTCTGGCCTGAAGTGACGGTCAAAGCCCACAGCAGTCAAACAGTCACTGTTAAAGTAGATGCTCGAAAATTTGCTGCTGAACTCAGCAAACAAATGCCAAATGGCTATTTCCTTGAAGGGTTTGTTCGATTTGTAGATCCAGCAGATGATGGGGATGTTGTGAGTCTTGCATTTATGGGCTTCCGAGGTGAATTCCAAAATCTTCCCGCTGTCGAAAAACCAATTTACAACCTTGTTCGAGAAGGAAAAAATGGATTTTACACGGAAGTAGACAAGGAAAATCCTGCCGTTAACTACTCTAATGATGCTACCTATCTCGCAACCTTGCAAAATGACCTTCTAGTGTCTAAAGGTCAACGCCAAGGACGCCGAATTACTGTTCTTGGGATTGAACAAAATGCTGAAGGTAAGCATGTTCTTCAGTTGGACGAAAAAGGGAATGTCCGTATTGCTATTTCTCCAAACGATGATGGAAACAAAGACCTAGTTGAATACAAAACGGTTGCTTTGAGAAATCTTGTAAATCTTCGGGCTACAGTTTATGCGGCTACGGATACCAAGCATGAACATCCTATTTGGGAGGGCGATGCAAAGGATCTTCGTAAGAATTTTTTTGATGGAGACAGTAGAAATCTGAAGAGTTATATTCTAGATAATACCGCTTGGAGAGGTCAGGATTTTGATGGCAATGCTGTTGCAGATGGTTTATATGACTATGTTATCAGTTATACACCAGACGTTCCAGGAGCTAAAGAACAATACACGACCTTTAAAATTCAAATTGATACTCAAAAACCTGTCATCACAAGTGGTTATATTCGCTTTAAAGATGGAAACCAAGAATTCGTAGCTCGCAAACCAAAAGATGTGGGTCAAGGCGGTATCCTTTCAGAAAAAGTCTTCTACCTCACACCATTTGACCAGAAAGGGACCATGGTTCTATCTGGGAAAGACCAGTCTGGAACTCGTGCGCTTGAGAACACCCATCTGATTAAGGCCAATGCTGACGGTAGTTATACACTTCCTAAGGATGTTGATAAGGCTAATATTTACTATCTTGTTGAGGACTATGCAGGAAATGTAGACTATATCTCGCTTGCCGAACTTGTGCGCGATCAAAATAGTGGTCGAGTGAAAATTGCCTTGAAGGATGCAAAAACAAACCAAGATATTGATACCCTCTACGTCTATCGAATCAAAAATAGCAAGGGACAATATGTTGATGTTGACAAGACAAAAGCGATTCATTTCTTACAGTTTGGTCATTATACAGCAGAAATTTTCAGTTATGACCGAACAGAATTGAAATTTATCAGTGCCTTATCCCAAGAGTTTGACTTGACGGAAGAAAACAGTTTCCAAACCATTACCTTCCTAGCAAATCTCCTAGAATATGCACCAGTGTCTGTTTCCTTCAACCAAGCAGTTCCAAAGACGACTACAGTAGTTCTGAAAGGAGAAGATGGGACAAGGATCACTCTTCCTGCTGAAAAATACGGTCAATACGCCTTTGGTAAGAAAGTTGCTACAGGTCGTTATACTGTAGAAGTCACCTTGCCAACTGGATATGAACTCCTTGAAGATCTCGTTTCCTTGCTCGTTCAGCCAGGTCGAAATAATGCTTTGCGTCTATCTGTTGTGTCTAAGTTGGCCTTGATTGCTGCGGTAAATCAACAAAAAGAACTGGTAGAAATGTCTCGTTACTTTAATAGTAGTGCAGATAAGAGAAAAGCTTATGACCAAGCTTTCCAAGTGGCACAGTCAGCCTTGTCAAGCAAATTAAAGCAAGAATTGATTGATGGCATTCTCGCTAGTCTTGAGGCTGCTGGTAAGGCTTTGGATGGAAAAGATTCGAACGTTACAGCCTTGAAAGAAGCTATGAAAGCTTACTACGCAACGACTAAAACTGGACGATATGCGAATGCCAAGGAAAAAGTACGTCGAGCTTATGATCGTGCCTTCCAAGAAATCGCCTTACTAGCTGTGGATCCTAAAGTTAAACAGGATCAAATTGACCAATCTCTCATTGCCCTAGCAACAGCTAAAAGCAAACTGAATGGCAAAGCTACAGACTTCTCTAGTCTAAAGAAACTGGTCAAAGATGAACGCCTTTTCCAAGAAAAGAACGCGAGATTTATCTATGCTGACAAGAAAGAAAAAGCAGCTTATCTTCTAACATTTAAAGAGGCACAGGAACTCCTTAAAGATCCAGGAGCGAGCCAAGAAGATGTCAAAGATGCCATTACAGCATTGAAACAAGCCAAGAGAAATCTACATGGCAAAAAACCAAAAGCGAAAAGACATCCTTAAACAGGACTTTCTGAAGCTTTACTATTAAATGAGTCTGGAACTTTGTTTTCAGACTCATTTTTGGTTTACACTAGCTAGAAAATCTGCTATAATACTAGCTAGGAAAGAAAGTCTTATGGCGTTCTTCAGCGAGCTTGGGGTAGTGGGAGCCAAGTAGGACAAGGTAAGAAACTGGCGCTTTCTGTCGTATTTTTAAAAACAATGAAGTAATAAATTAGGGTGGAACCGCGTTTCTGACGCCCCTAGGTTAAATCAACCTAGGATTGTCGGATGCGGTTCTTTTGTTTATTCAGCCTATGTGTGTAAAAGAAAGGAGAGTCGTGGATAACCTTTATCTTGTAAAAGATGATAGCCAACTAGTTGCATTTCGTGATTTTGTATTAAGAAATACTGAAAAGTTGGAGGCTTATCAATCTTTTTTAAAGAATGAACTTGCAGTCTACGATTTACCGCAAGCCATCATTTGGTCAGGTTTTAATGCTGCTACACAGATTATTAGGGAAATTCCTGTTCCTGCCTATACAAATAATAGACGAATGGTTATGACGCCTGATTTAACTGTTTGGAAAGAGCTGTATTTGTATCAGTTGATGGACTACGAGCGTTCTCAGCAAACTCAAGCAATAGAAAGTCACTATCATTCTTTATCTGAAAATTTCCTCTTACAGATTGTAGGACATGAGTTAGCTCATTGGTCGGAGCATTTTTCAGATGATTTTGATGGTTACGACTCTTACATCTGGTTTGAAGAAGGGATGGTTGAATATATTAGTCGCAAGTATTTCTTGACAGAAGAGGAATTTCAAGCGGAAAAAATTTGTAATCAATCTCTCGTAGAACTTTATCAGAAGAAGTATGGTTGGCATTCATTGAATGATTTTGGTTCCTCTACTTATGATAAGAACTATGCAAGTATTTTTTACGAATACTGGCGTAGTTTTTTGACAGTAGATAAGTTGGTAGAAAATCTAGGTAGTGTACAAGCGGTCTTCGATTCTTATCATCTATGGGCAAACACAGATAAAACTCTTCCCTTGTTAAATTGGTTTGTTCAGCAGAAATTAATTGAAAAAGAAATATAAAAACTAAAGGAGTAAACAATGTCTAAGAAATTAACATTTCAAGAAATTATTTTGACTTTGCAACAATTTTGGAATGACCAAGGTTGTATGCTCATGCAGGCTTATGATAATGAAAAAGGTGCAGGGACAATGAGTCCTTACACTTTCCTTCGTGCTATTGGGCCTGAGCCATGGAATGCAGCGTATGTAGAACCATCACGTCGTCCTGCTGACGGTCGTTACGGGGAAAATCCTAACCGTCTCTACCAACACCACCAATTCCAAGTGGTTATGAAGCCATCTCCATCAAATATCCAGGAACTTTACCTTGAGTCTTTGGAAAAATTGGGTATCAATCCTTTGGAGCACGATATTCGTTTCGTTGAAGATAACTGGGAAAATCCATCGACTGGTTCAGCTGGTCTCGGTTGGGAAGTTTGGCTTGATGGGATGGAAATCACTCAGTTCACTTATTTCCAACAAGTTGGTGGATTGGCAACTGGCCCTGTGACTGCGGAAGTTACCTATGGTTTGGAGCGTTTGGCTTCTTACATCCAAGAAGTGGACTCTGTCTATGATATCGAGTGGGCTGATGGTGTAAAATACGGAGAAATCTTTATCCAGCCTGAGTACGAGCACTCAAAATATTCATTTGAAATTTCAGACCAAGAAATGTTGCTGGAAAACTTTGATAAGTTCGAAAAAGAAGCTGGTCGTGCCTTGGAAGAGGGCTTAGTTCACCCTGCCTATGACTATGTTCTCAAATGTTCACACACCTTTAACCTGCTTGATGCTCGTGGTGCCGTATCCGTAACAGAACGTGCAGGCTATATCGCCCGTATCCGTAACTTAGCCCGTGTCGTAGCCAAAACCTTTGTCGCAGAACGCAAACGCCTAGGTTACCCACTTTTGGATGAAGCAACACGAGCTAAACTCCTAGCAGAAGGCGCAGAATAGTAAGTAATACTGTGCTCTAAAATCGTTAAAGGCAAGTCGAAGACTTGCTAAAGGGATATGCACCGCCGTACTGTTATGTGGGAATTTTTGAAACCTTGGGTTCAAAAATCAGTCAGCTAAATCCACTTTGATGAGACTGTTGGAAATCTTAGTTTATTTGGTATAAGATTTCCTTACAGACTCACAAAAGTTAGTTAGCGACGTCCCCAGTACCTAAGGTGCATATCAAAAAAGATTGAAGAAAATGTAAAGGAAAAAACATGACAAAAAACTTATTAGTAGAACTCGGTCTTGAAGAGTTACCAGCCTACGTAGTAACTCCAAGCGAAAAACAACTAGGTGAAAAAATGGCAGCCTTCCTCAAAGAAAATCGTCTTTCCTTTGAAGCCATTCAAACCTTCTCAACACCACGCCGTTTGGCTGTTCGTGTGACTGGTCTTGCAGACAAACAGTCTGATTTGACAGAAGATTTCAAGGGTCCAGCAAAGAAAATCGCCTTGGATAGTGATGGAAACTTCACCAAAGCAGCTCAAGGATTTGTCCGTGGAAAAGGCTTGACAGTTGAAGATATTGAATTCCGTGAAATCAAGGGTGAAGAATATGTCTATGTTACCAAGGAAGAAGTGGGGCAACCAGTTGAAGCCCTTGTTCCAGGTGTAGTAGACGTCTTGAAGTCACTGACTTTCCCTGTCAGCATGCACTGGGCTAACAATACTTTTGAATATATCCGCCCCGTACACACTTTAACTGTTCTTTTAGATGAAGAAGAGTTTGATTTGGATTTCCTTGATATCAAGGGCGGTCGTGTGAGTCGTGGCCATCGTTTCTTGGGACAAGAAACTAATATTCAGTCAGCATTGAGCTACGAAGAAGACCTTCGAGAACAGTTTGTAATCGCAGATCCACGTGAACGTGAGCAAATGATTGTTGACCAAATCAAGGTAATTGAAGCTGAACATGGGGTACGCATAGAAATTGATGCTGACTTACTGAACGAAGTCTTGAACTTGGTTGAATACCCAACTGCCTTTATGGGAAGTTTTGATGCAAAATACCTTGAAGTTCCAGAAGAAGTCTTGGTGACTTCGATGAAAGAACACCAACGTTACTTTGTTGTTCGTGATCAAGACGGTAAACTTCTACCAAACTTCATTTCAGTTCGTAACGGAAACGCAGAGCATTTGGAAAATGTCATCAAAGGAAATGAAAAAGTCTTGGTAGCCCGCTTGGAAGACGGAGAATTCTTCTGGCGTGAAGACCAAAAATTGGTCATTTCTGACCTTGTCGAAAAATTAAACAATGTCACCTTCCACGAAAAGATTGGTTCCCTTCGTGAACACATGATTCGTACAGGGCAGATTGCCATTCTCTTGGCAGAAAAAGCTGGTTTGTCAGTGGATGAAACAGTTGACCTAGCTCGTGCAGCAGCCATTTACAAGTTTGACTTGTTGACGGGTATGGTTGGTGAATTTGACGAACTCCAAGGAATTATGGGAGAGAAATATGCTCTTCTTGCTGGAGAAACTCCAGCAGTTGCGGCTGCTATTCGTGAACACTACATGCCTACATCAGCCGAAGGCGAACTTCCAGAGAGCAAGGTCGGAGCCATTCTAGCCATTGCTGACAAATTGGATACAATTTTGAGTTTCTTCTCAGTAGGTTTGATTCCATCAGGTTCAAATGACCCTTATGCCCTTCGTCGTGCGACGCAAGGTGTGGTTCGTATCTTGGATGCTTTTGGTTGGCACATTGCTATGGATGAGTTGATTGACAGCCTTTATACTTTGAAATTTGACAGCTTGACTTATGAAAATAAAGCAGAGGTTATGGACTTTATCAAGGCTCGTGTTGATAAGATGATGGGTTCTACTCCAAAAGATATCAAGGAAGCAGTTCTTGCAAGTTCAAACTTTGTTGTGGCAGATATGCTAGAAGTAGCAAGTGCTCTTGTCGAAGCAAGCAAGAAAGAAGATTTCAAATCTTCGGTTGAATCCCTCTCACGTGCTTTCAATTTGGCTGAGAAAGCCGAAGGATCTGATGCTGTTGATTCTGCTCTCTTTGAGAATGAAGAAGAGAAAGCCTTGGTAGAAGCCGTAGAATCACTCGTCTTGTCAGGAACTGCAAGTCAGCAATTAGAACAACTCTTTGCGCTTAGCCCAATTATTGATGCTTTCTTTGAAAATACCATGGTAATGGCTGAAGATCAGACTGTTCGACAAAATCGTTTGGCTATCTTGTCGCAACTAACCAAGAAAGCAGCTAAGCTCGCACGTTTTAACCAAATCAATACTAAATAAACTCAGTCAAACGGACTGTATCTTATCACAAAGGAGAAGAAATGGATCCTAAAAAAATTGATCGCATCAACGAGCTTGCCAAAAAGAAAAAAACAGAAGGCTTAACTTCTGCTGAAAAAGTGGAACAAGCTAAACTTCGTGAGGAGTACATCGAAGGCTATCGTCGCTCTGTTCGTCATCACATTGAAGGAATTAAAATGGTGGACGAGGAAGGAAATGACGTCACACCAGAAAAACTACGTCAGGTACAACGTGAAAAAGGTTTGCATGGGCGTAGTTTAGATGATCCCAACTCATAAAATGAAAGGGGTTTGTAGATGATTTACATTCCCCTTTTCTTTTGCAATAAAAAAGAAGGAGCTAAATGGCTCCTTTTGGTTTCTTAGTTGCTTGCGCCAGATGTAGCGTCTGCGTCACCACCGTGGCCTCCAGCATCACCTGAATCAGAAGCGCCAGAAGTAGCATCGGCGTCTCCATGACCTCCAGCTGCAGGAGCAAATGGTCCGCTACCACCTACCAAACGTTGACCAGTCTCTTTTAGGTACCAGTCAAGCCATGGTTGGAAGTTAAAGACGATTTCATTGATACCAGCGTATGATCCATCAGGATAGTACATTGCTTGGTAGTTGTGTGTGTTGATGACACCTGCAGGAGAACCTGGAACGATCGTACGGACGTATTCTTGGTTTCCGTTGCGAAGTGTTCCGATAACCCACTCTACGTTCTTCATACGTGCTGGTGGAAGAGAACCATGAACAGTCGACATACGGCTACCTGATTGAGGTGGTACACGTTTAGCAAACATGGTGTCTGGATCTTGGTGAGCGTTGTTGTAGTATAGGAATTGGTTGTTGTCGTCAGCGTATGTCAATTCAAACGGCATAGCTTTCAAAAACATATCAATTTGGTTAACTGTCAAGATACCGTGGTCCAATTTGACATAGGTATCACCAGAAACAGCTCCAGTGATTGCTGCAACTTTTTCTACCCATTCTGGATCGTCAGGATCAACTTCTGTAATGGTTGTAGCAATTGGTTTTCCACAATCCAAGTCTTCTGGTTCGATTGGTTTTGGTTTTTTCAATTTCGAAACGACTCCTACGTATTTTACAAAGTTATCTAAGCAAGTTTCAAGAAATTTAACAGTTCCTTCGTTGGTGATATTTCCGTTGTTATCAAAAGCTTCCTTAGCTTTACCAAGAAGGAATTCGTTACCTGGAAGTGTGTAGGCATTGACACCTGGAGCATCAAGGATTTTACGAAGGTGAACTTGGGCACGTGATGTTCCTTGGTCATAGTATGATGCACCCACAATCATAACAGGCTTGTTTTCAAATGGATGAACTTCGTATGAAAGCCATTCGAGTACAGATTTAAGTGAAGCTGAGATAGTGTGGTTGTGCTCAGGAGTAGCGATAATGACACCATCAGCACGTGTAATCTTGTTATACAAGAAACGCAATTGGAAGCTTTCGTCCCATTTTTCGTCTTGGTTAAACATTGGAACTTCGTCGATTTCAAGGACTTCTAATTCAAATTTGAATTTGAAATTGCGACGGATAAATTCCAAGAGTTTGCGGTTATATGATTGATCGTAGTTTGATCCAACAAGTCCAACAAATTTCATTCTTTCGGTCTCCTATCTTACAAATTTTCCCAGTCAAATTCTTCTGCATCTTTGCGAAGCAATTCTTGTGCATTGCGCAATTTCTCAGTAATCTTCACGAAGATACGGAAGTCATCAAAGATGGCATCCAATTTCTTGATGACGTCAAGATCAACCAAGTCACCACTTGGGTTAAATGCTTGAAGAGAGTGTGAGAGCAAGAATTCATCTGGTAGAACATTTGCCTTGATTTCAGGAGCGTTCAAGATTTGACGAAGTTGCAATTGGGCACGAGATGAACCAAGTGTACCGTAGGAAGCACCAGTGATCATGATTGGTTTGTTCAAAAGTGGGTAGATACCGTAAGATAGCCAAGCAAGAGCGCTCATCAAAACTGCAGGGATAGAGTGGTCGTACTCAGGAGTACCGATAATCACACCATCAGCCTCTTCAATTTTAGCTGCAATCTCAAGAATTTCAGCTGGAAGTTGCTTATCTGCTGGTTTGTTGAAAACAGGGATATCCTTGATTTCAACGAGTTCAATTTCAGCTTTATCAGCAAAGTGTTTTTGCATGTATTGGAGCAATTGGCGGTTTGTAGAACGTTTAGAGTTCGTTCCAACAATGGCAATAAGTTTTAGCATGAGATTTCCTTTCTCTTTTTACATAATACAATTTTGAAGGCCTGAAGAACATGCAAGGCGTCCCTCTTTGTCGATGAGGATGGCTTCAATACCATCTATACTTTCGACTTGCCAGAGGATAGAAGCGCTTCGTTCTCCGAAAAGGCGTGTTGTCCATATCTCACCATCAACGGATTTATCAGAGACAATCGTTAGGCTAGCGAGATCGGTTTCTACAGGAAATCCTGTCTCACTATCAAAGATATGGTGATAGTCTTTTCCATCTACTGTCAGGTGGCGTTCATAGATACCTGAAGTGACAACGGATTTGTTAGAAGCAGGGATAGTTAGGAGATGATTGCCACGAGGATTTCGCGGATCTTGAATCCCAATCTGCCAGGCATTCCCTTCTTTGGCTTGGTTATTCCCGATGGTGAGGATATTTCCTCCGAGATTAATCAATGCAGAGGTGACACCGTGTTCTTTCAAATACTGGGCAACCTTATCTGCACTATAGCCCTTAGCTAAACAACCTAAATCAAGCTTCATTCCTTTCTTCTCTAAAAAGACAGTAGAGCTAGTCGGATCCAACTTGATAAAATGTGGGTCAACTAGAGATAAGACAGCTTCGATTTCTTTAGAGTCTGGAAGCCGTGCATCTGCAAATCCGATTCGCCAGGTTTGAATCAAGGGACCAATACTGATATTGAGATGGCTAGATGGTGCTAGACTATGCTCCAGTCCAAGAGCAATCAGTTCAAATAGGTCAGAATGAACCCTAACAGGTGCAATTCCAGCCTGGTAGTTGATTTCCATCAGTTCGGATTCTTGACTGTTGGCGTTAAAGCGGTATTCGAGCTCCTTGAGCAAATCAAAGGCTCCTTGAAGTAGGCAATCAGCCTGTTCATCTACTAATGAAATCGTGATCGTTGTTCCCATTAGCCGTTCCGAACGTGAGTGAAGAGGCAAGCTACCAGCTCCTTTCTCTTTATAGGAAATCATTCAATATAAGGTCGTTAAAGAAAAATTAAACCCCTTACATTTTCTTTCCATGTATCTAGCATATCATAAAGTCAGCGTTTTCACAAATGAATTTTGACAAAAAGTCAAGAAATATGCTCAAAATTAATATGAAAACGATAGAAAAATTAGATTCATCAATGTTAAGTGTATTTTTTTCTGAAAAAAAGAGAATTCTGAGCAAATATCTTGTAAACGCTAACAGTAAATGATATACTAGGAAGGTAAATCAAAAATTAAAGGTAGGAATTTTTCTATGAGTAAAATCGTTGTAGTTGGTGCTAACCACGCTGGTACAGCTTGTATTAATACGATGTTGGACAACTTCGGACATGAGAACGAAATCGTAGTATTTGACCAAAACTCAAATATTTCATTCCTTGGTTGTGGAATGGCGCTTTGGATCGGGGAACAAATTGATGGCCCAGAAGGTCTCTTCTACTCTGATAAAGAAAAATTGGAAGCAAAAGGTGCTAAAGTTTACATGAACTCACCAGTTCTTTCAATTGACTACGATAACAAAGTTGTGACTGCAGAAGTTGAAGGAAAAGAGCACAAAGAGTCTTATGATAAATTGATCTTTGCAACTGGTTCAACTCCAATCTTGCCTCCAATCGAAGGTGTTGAAATCGTTAAGGGCAACCGCGAATTCAAAGCGACTCTTGAAAATGTACAATTTGTTAAATTGTACCAAAACGCTGAAGAAGTTATTGAAAAACTTGAAGACAAGAGCAAACACCTTGAGCGTATTGCCGTTGTTGGTGGTGGTTACATCGGTGTAGAACTTGCCGAAGCTTTCGAGCGTCTTGGAAAAGAAGTAGTGCTTGTCGATATCGTAGACACTGTCTTGAACGGCTACTATGACAAAGACTTCACTCAAATGATGGCGAAGAACTTGGAAGACCACAACATCCGCTTGGCTCTTGGTCAAACAGTTAAAGCCATCCAAGGTGATGGAAAAGTTGAACGCTTGGTAACAGACAAAGAAACATTTGATGTGGATATGGTGGTTCTTGCTGTTGGCTTCCGTCCAAACACAGCTCTTGCTGACGGTAAGATTGAACTCTTCCGCAACGGTGCCTTCCTCGTAGATAAGAAACAAGAAACATCTATCCCAGGTGTATACGCTGTTGGTGACTGTGCAACTGTTTATGACAATGCACGTAAAGACACTAGTTACATCGCGCTTGCTTCAAACGCTGTACGTACTGGTATCGTTGGTGCTTACAATGCTTGTGGACATGAATTGGAAGGAATTGGAGTTCAAGGATCAAACGGTATCTCTATCTACGGTCTTCATATGGTTTCGACTGGTTTGACTCTTGAAAAAGCCAAAGCAGCAGGCTATAATGCAACTGAAACAGGCTTTAACGATCTTCAAAAACCTGAATTTATCAAACATGACAACCACGAAGTTGCCATCAAGATTGTCTTTGACAAAGACAGCCGCGAAATCCTTGGTGCACAAATGGTTTCACATGATGCTGCTATCAGTATGGGAATCCACATGTTCTCACTTGCTATCCAAGAGCATGTAACCATTGATAAATTGGCTTTGACAGACCTATTCTTCTTGCCACATTTCAACAAACCATACAACTACATTACAATGGCTGCACTTACAGCTGAAAAATAAAAATTGACGAGCTATCTGGCCTTAGGTTAAGGTCAGATAGTTTTTTAGTTATACTCTTCGAAAATCTCTTCAAACCACGTCAGCTTCGCCTTACCGTATATATGTTACTGACTTCGTCAGTTCTATCTACAACCTCAAAGCAGTGCTTTGAGCAACCTGCGGCTAGCTTCCTAGTTTGCTCTTTGATTTTCATTGAGTATCAATCTGTACCCATACAATTATCCTTTTTTTATCTTGTACTTCATTCTAATCTGGCTTAAAATGAAATGGTAGCTACCAATACAAATGATGAGGATTAAGAAATGACTGAAAATCGTTATGAACTAAATAAAAACTTGGCACAGATGCTCAAAGGTGGGGTTATCATGGACGTTCAGAACCCTGAACAGGCTCGTATCGCAGAGGCTGCTGGTGCGGCAGCTGTTATGGCCTTGGAGCGGATTCCAGCTGATATTCGTGCAGCTGGTGGAGTTTCCCGTATGAGTGATCCAAAGATGATTAAGGAAATCCAAGAAGCGGTCAGCATTCCAGTGATGGCCAAGGTTAGAATCGGGCATTTTGTTGAAGCTCAGATTTTAGAGGCTATTGAGATTGACTATATCGATGAGAGTGAAGTTCTTTCTCCAGCTGACGACCGTTTCCATGTGGATAAGAAGGAATTCCAAGTTCCTTTTGTCTGTGGAGCTAAGGATTTGGGTGAAGCCTTGCGTCGTATCGCTGAAGGAGCTTCTATGATTCGCACAAAAGGAGAACCGGGTACAGGAGACATTGTTCAAGCCGTTCGCCATATGCGTATGATGAATCAGGAAATTCGCCGTATTCAAAATCTCCGTGAGGATGAACTTTATGTGGCTGCCAAGGACTTGCAAGTCCCTGTTGAATTGGTCCAATACGTCCATGAACATGGAAAATTACCAGTTGTAAACTTCGCAGCTGGAGGTGTGGCAACGCCAGCAGATGCTGCGCTGATGATGCAATTGGGGGCAGAGGGCGTCTTTGTCGGTTCAGGTATTTTCAAGTCAGGCGATCCTGTTAAACGAGCAAGTGCTATTGTTAAAGCTGTAACCAATTATCAAAATCCTCAAATTCTAGCTCAAATCTCTGAAGATCTAGGGGAAGCCATGGTTGGAATTAATGAGAATGAAATCCAAATTCTCATGGCTGAGCGAGGAAAATAGATGAAAATCGGAATATTAGCCTTGCAAGGTGCCTTTGAAGAGCATGCAAAAGTGCTAGATAAACTAGGAGTCTCTAGTGTCCAAATCAGAAATTTAGATGATTTTCAGAAACATCAGAGTGACTTGTCCGGTTTGATTTTGCCTGGCGGTGAGTCTACAACCATGGGCAAGCTCTTGCGTGACCAGCAGATGCTGCTTCCCATCCGAGAAGCCATTCTATCTGGATTACCAGTCTTTGGGACCTGTGCGGGCTTGATTTTGCTGGCTAAGGAAATCACTTCTCAGGAAGAAAGTCATCTTGGAATCATGGATATAGTGGTTGAGCGCAACGCCTATGGGCGTCAACTAGGAAGCTTCTATACAGAGGCAGAATGTAAGGGAGTCGGTCAGATTCCCATGACTTTTATCCGTGGACCGATTATCAGTAGTCTTGGAGAGGGTGTAGAAATTCTAGCAACAGTTGATGATCAAATCGTTGCTGCGCAAGAAAAAAATATGCTGGTAACTTCTTTTCATCCAGAGTTAACAGATGATGTTGGCTTGCACCAGTATTTTATCAATATGTGTAAAGAAAAAAGTTGAGAAAAAATTCTCAACTTTTTTACATGTAATAAACAATGGCGATGTACTGAAGTGCAGATGCCGCTAGGATAAAAAGATGCCAAATCATGTGGAAATAAGGTTTTTTCTTAGCGTAAAATCCAGCTCCAACTGTATAACAGAGTCCGCCAGTTACCATGAGACTCCAGAAAATTGGCGTTGTTTGACTGATAATGGCAGGAATGATAGCTAGAACCAACCAGCCCATGATCAGGTAAAGGGCAAGGCTGAATTTCTCATTGACCTTTTTAGCAAAGATTTTATAGAGGATGCCAAAGATGGTCGTTCCCCACTGAATGGCAATGATTAGATAGCCAAACCAATTATTCATCAAAGTCAATACGACCGGCGTATAAGAGCCTGCGATAGCCACATAAATCATAGAATGGTCGATGATTCGCAAGACGTATTTGTGGGTCGAACCATAGGCCATAGAGTGGTAAATAGTTGACGAGAGGAACATGAGAAAGAGACTGATAACAAAGATAGAAACGCCAAAAGATGATAAAAATCCGTGTGCTTCATAACTATAGGTGGATGAAATGGGGAGTAGGATGAGCATGATAACGGCACCCACAGCATGGGTCACGCTATTAGCAATTTCCTCTCCAAAACTGAGTTTTTTACTGAGTTTTAGACTGGTATTCATTGGATTTCCTCCTCTTCTTTGATAAGGATTAAGTCTAGAGTTTGATGATAGAGTTTAACCGTTTGACAGCTAGTTTGGATAATAGGATTTTCTGGATCAATCCCATGGTTCATGTAGTCCACAAAAGCGTCGTAGAGCTGGTCTGAGCTTGCTTGAGTTTGCAGAGTATTGAGAGTCTGAGCGATTTCTTGGATCGAAAAGACAGACTTGAGAGTAGTAATAGCAATCAAACGTGCAATCTGTTTGCGTTGGTATTTTTTCTTATCCGGCTTTGTCAGGTAACCATGTTTGACATAATTATTGACCATGGATGCTGTTAGTCCCTTGTCCTTATCTGGAGAGATAGGGGCACAGACTTGATTGACATAGATTAAAACCTGATCCAGATAGAGGTCAATGTTTGGAATGTCTTCCCATTTTGGGTAGGAAAAGTTAGAATTCATTTCCAACTCCTTTTTATCTAGTTTTAATAACTAGATTATAAAATAATAAAAAACAAAAGTCAAGTTTCAACTGCTTGTAGAAAGCTTTAAATTATGCTATGATGAGAGAAACTAGTTAGAAATGAGGGGAAAAGATGGAGATTCGTTTAGCTTTTCCAAACGAAGTAGATGCGATTATGCAGGTGATGGAGGATGCCAAAAAGTGCTTAGCCAAGTCTGGTAGCGACCAGTGGCAAAATGGCTATCCAAATGCCGACATCATTATTGATGATATCATCTCTGGTCAAGCTTATGTGGCCTTGGAAGAAGGAGAACTACTAGCCTATGCTGCTGTGACCAAGAGTCCAGAGAAAGCCTATGAAGCTATTTATAAAGGAAGTTGGCAGGGGGGAGAATCAGAATATCTGGTCTTTCACCGTATCGCTGTGGCAGCAGATGTCCAAGGACAAGGTGTTGCTCAGACTTTCCTAGAAGGCTTGATTGAAGGTTTTGATTACCTAGATTTTCGTTCAGATACGCATGCAGAAAACAAGGCCATGCAGCATATCTTTGAAAAGCTAGGTTTCCAACAGGTTGGTAAGGTTCTAGTTGATGGGGAACGTTTGGCCTATCAGAAATTAAAAAAATGAAGCAGAAAAAGTACGCAAAGATGCTCTACCCGTCGCCAATTGGAACCTTATCCTTAGTTGCTGACGAGCAATATCTGTATGGAATTTGGGTACAGGACCAAACTCATTTTGAGAGGGGACTAGTGGATGAAACGATAGAAGAAGTTGCTAGCCATTCTGTATTAGAGCAAGTTATTTCCTATTTAGATACCTATTTCGAAGGCAGTGTTCAGGACCTATCAGACTTACCTTTGGCTCCCATTGGAACGGATTTTGAAAAGCGGGTCTGGGCTTACTTACAGGCCATTCCTTATGGACAAACAGTAACTTACGGACAAATAGCGAAAGACTTGCAAGTGGCTTCTGCCCAAGCGATTGGCGGAGCAGTGGGGCGTAATCCTTGGTCCATCCTCGTTCCCTGTCACCGTGTGTTAGGATCAGGGAATCGCTTGACAGGCTATGCATCTGGAGTCGAAAAGAAAGCCTGGCTCTTGCAACATGAAGGTGCAGCATTTCAAGAAAATAAAAAATAGAAAGAAAAGAAGATGTTAGAATTTATCGAATACCCAAAATGTTCAACTTGTAAGAAAGCAAAAAATGAATTGGATCAACTTGGACTGGAATACCAAGATGTCCACATCGTAGAAGAAACACCAAGTGAAGACGTGATTTTGAACTGGTTGGAAACTTCCGGTTTTGAAGTGAAACAATTTTTCAATACCAGCGGAATCAAATACCGCGAACTAGGCCTAAAAGATAAGGTGGGAAGTTTGTCAAAACAAGAAGCAGCCAAGCTTCTAGCGAGTGATGGCATGTTATTGAAACGTCCAATTTTGGTGGAGAATGGTGCTGTTAAACAAATCGGCTATAGAAAACCCTATGAGAACTTAGGTTTGAGATAGTTTTTATTTATCTCCTTGATAGGTAAAATATATAGCCTCCCTGTTTTAAAGTGTGATAAACTAGAAGATAGACAAAGTCTGAGTAGCCCGTAGCAAATAATTTGCTTGCGAGCAGAAGTATGATAGAATGAATCATTATCAGGAGAGGATGTTTTTATGACTGTTACAACATTTTTAGCATCAGATTGGTACCAAAGTTTGATGCAACTCATTCCGGATGGTAAGCTCTTTAGTTTGCGTTCGGTCTTTGATGGAATTCCAAGGATTGTCCAACAATTGCCTACAACCTTGATGTTGACGCTTGGAGGTGCACTCTTTGGTTTGCTACTTGCCCTGATTTTTGCCATTGTAAAGATCAATCGTGTTAAGATTCTATATCCCTTGCAGGCCTTTTTCGTCAGTTTCTTAAAAGGTACCCCAATCCTAGTTCAACTTATGTTGACCTACTACGGAATTCCTTTGGCACTGAAAGCTATCAACCAACAATGGGGAACTGGTCTCAATATCAATGCGATTCCAGCAGCGCTTTTTGCGATTGTGGCCTTTGCTTTTAATGAGGCGGCTTATGCAAGTGAAACGATTCGTGCGGCAATCCTTTCTGTTAATCCAGGTGAAATTGAGGCGGCGCGTAGTTTGGGTATGACTCGTGCGCAAGTATACCGTCGCGTGATTATTCCAAATGCAGCGGTGGTAGCGACACCGACTTTGATTAATTCCCTTATCGGTTTGACCAAAGGAACTTCTCTAGCCTTTAGCGCAGGTGTTGTGGAGGTCTTTGCCCAAGCTCAGATTTTAGGTGGAGCTGATTATCGCTATTTTGAGCGCTTTATCTCTGTTGCCCTTGTTTATTGGGTGGTCAATATCGGAATTGAAAGCCTCGGCCGTTTCATCGAGAGAAAAATGGCTATCTCAGCGCCAGATACAGTGTCTACAGATGTGAAAGGAGACCTCCGTTAATGATTAAGATTTCGAATTTAAGCAAATCCTTTTCAGGACAGACAGTCTTGAATCATCTGAACTTGGATATCCAAAAAGGCGAGGTAGTGGCTTTGATTGGTTCATCTGGAGCTGGGAAATCAACCTTTCTTCGAAGTTTAAACTATCTTGAAACTCCAGATAGTGGAACGATTCAGATTGACAATTTTAAAGTTGATTTTTCTAAGATTAGCCAAGAAGAGATCCTAACCCTTCGTCGCAAGTTGTCTATGGTTTTCCAACAGTTTAATTTGTTTGAACGCCGAACAGCTCTTGACAATGTCAGGGAAGGTTTGGTTGTCGTTAAAAAATTATCGGACGAGGAAGCAACAAAAATCGCCAAGGAAGAGTTGGCTAAGGTTGGACTTTCTGACCGTGAAAACCATTACCCTCGCCACTTATCAGGTGGACAGAAGCAACGGGTTGCCCTCGCGCGTGCGCTTGCTATGAAACCAGATGTCTTGCTCTTGGACGAACCCACTTCAGCCCTCGACCCAGAGTTGGTCGGTGAGGTAGAAAAATCTATTGCAGATGCTGCCAAGTCAGGTCAGACCATGATTTTGGTCAGTCACGATATGTCTTTTGTAGCCCAAGTGGCAGACAAGGTTCTATTCCTAGATAAAGGGAAAATCATCGAGTCTGGCACACCGGATGAAATCATCAATCATCCGAAAGAAGAACGAACAAAAGAATTCTTCGCTAGTTACAAACGGACTTATATTTGATATAATAGAAAAAGGAAAACTCAGTTAGTTGGACTAGCTGAGTTTACTCTTTAAAAAAGATAGAAACGAGAGAGATCATGCTACTGCATCTATTTTCTTTGTATTTCGAGAGTTTGATCTTAACGACCATCCTTGTCGTGATTTTTCTGGGGATTTGGATTGGATTGAGAGCCATGTCTGGTGTGGACAAGACAGCCAAAGCTCGCCAAGCTCATCTCTATGATATGATTATGATTGGTGTTTTGGTCGTTCCGGTGTTATCCTTTGCCGTCATGAGTTTACTCTTGGTTTTCAAGGCATAATCCTTGCGTGACTAGCAAGAATGAGTTAGAATAAAGATAGTTACAACAAGAAAGAAGGAATTGAAATGTACGATACGATTATTGTCGGTGCTGGACCTGCGGGAATGACCGCTGCCTTATATGCTGCTCGTAGCAATCTGAAAGTGGCTTTGATTGAAGGTGGTCTGCCAGGCGGGCAAATGAATAACACATCTGATATTGAAAACTATCCAGGTTATGCCAATATCAGTGGACCTGAATTGGCTGAAAAGATGTTTGAACCACTTGAAAACCTTGGAGTGGAGCATCTTTATGGTTACGTTGAAAATATTGAAGACCAGGGTGACTTTAAGAAGGTAATCACTGATGATCAAGTTTATGAAACCCGTACTGTCATTGTGGCAACTGGGTCAAAACACCGTCTCTTAGGGGTTCCTGGAGAAGAAGAATTGAACAGTCGTGGTGTTTCTTACTGTGCGGTCTGTGATGGAGCTTTCTTCCGTGATCAAGACTTGCTCGTAGTTGGTGGTGGAGATTCAGCGGTAGAAGAAGCTCTCTTCTTGACTCGCTTTGCCAAGTCCGTCACTATTGTTCACCGTCGAGATGAACTTCGTGCCCAAAAGGTTCTGCAAGACCGTGCTTTTGCAAATGAGAAAGTCAACTTTATCTGGGATTCTGTTGTCAAGGAAATCAAAGGTGAAAACCGAGTAGAATCTGTCGTATTTGAAAATGTGAAAACAGGTCAAGTGACAGAACAAGCCTTCGGAGGTGTCTTCATCTATGTTGGTTTGGATCCCGTTAGCGATTTTGTTAAAGAATTGAATGTTCAAGACCAGGCAGGCTGGATCGTAACAGACAATCACATGAAAACTAGCGTTGATGGTATCTTTGCGGTTGGGGATGTTCGCCAAAAAGACCTTCGCCAAGTAACAACAGCAGTTGGAGATGGGGCTATCGCTGGTCAAGAAGCTTACAAATTTATTACAGAACATAGTTAAGAAAAAAGTTTCCAATCACTTGATTGGAAACTTTTTTATAGTCGGTTTCGGAAAACTTCGTACATGAGAATGGCTGCAGCAACACTGGCATTGAGACTTTGAACATGCCCATTCATGGGAATGGTTATCATTTCATCGACCTGTTTTTTGATATTGCTAGAGATGCCTTTTCCTTCATTTCCGATGATGAGGGCGATTTTCCCTTTTGTATTCCACTTGTGGCAAGGGGTACCGTTCATATCCGTTCCAAAGGTCCAGAAGCCTTCAGCCTTGAGTTTGTCTAGGGTTTGACTGAGGTTGGTCACTCGGGCAATCGGTACGTGCTCAATAGCACCTGTGGCCGTTTTGGCAACGACAGGAGTCACTCCGACAGCACGGTGCTTGGGAATGATGACACCTGAAACATTGGTCGCATCAGCTGTTCGCAAGATTGAACCCAGATTATGAGGGTCAGTTAGACCATCCAGAATCAATAGCAAAGGATTTTCTTCTTGACGTATTTTTGCAAGGATGTGATCCAGCTCGCTATAGGCAAATTCGGACACTCGTAGAACAAAACCTTGGTGGACAGCGCCTTCAGTCATCTCAGACAGGGATTTTTTTGAAGTCCAAGAAATGGATACCTTCTTTTCTGTAGCCAGTTCCTTGACCTTCTCAACATTCTTACCTCGAAGATCTTCTTGGAGGTAGAGTTTATTTCCAGTGTTTGCAAGGAGGGCTTCTGTAACGGCGTGGACGCCATAGACAATATCATTTGTTTTCATGCCTCTATTATAACACAAAACCCCGTCTTGCAACGGGATTTTCTTTATTCCAGAATCAGTAAACCATCTTTAACAGCAAATGGATCTTTCTCATTGATACGATCGTAAAACATGATTCCGTTTAGGTGATCAATTTCATGTTGGACAACGATAGAGTTGTATCCTTTGAGCTTGATACGGTGTTTTTCTCCATCTTTGTCAAAGTAGTCAACAGTAACGCGAGCATGGCGGACTACATAGCCAGGTACGTTTCGGTCAACAGATAGGCACCCTTCTCCTTCGCCAAGAGCAGCGTCCTGAACAGAGTGAGAGACAATTTTTGGATTGTACATAATAGCTTGCAAGTCGTAGGCTTCCTGTGGAGTTTCACCTTCTTCCACAATATTTGGGACCAAAACAGCGATAACACGTTTTGAAATATCGAGCTGGGGAGCGGCCAATCCAACTCCACCGCGGAGCCCCATTTTCTCAGCCATAACAGGATCTTGAGAATGTTTGAGGAATTGCATCATCTTTTCGCCAAGGATGATTTCCTGGTCAGACAGTGGGAAAGTGACTTCCTCAGCAACTGCGCGAAGAGTTGGATTCCCCTCGCGGATAATATCGTTCATATCAATTAAGTGAGCAGCTTTTGTAATACGTTCTATTGCAGACATTTTCTCTCCTTTCATTACCTCTACATGATAACACAAAATAGGCGAGAAAGAAAGTCGCAGAAGTTCCTAAAAAATAATATAATAAACGGTATTCCTCTTTTGTCTGTGGTATAATAAAAGAAAAGACTTGCACCAAAAGGCAAGGGGGAATAAAGATGGAAAAGCGACAAGATAGACGGTCTCAGGGCTCTCTTTATGGGGTGTGGAGAACTAGTGTGGATTTCTTTCGGAATTATAAATCCTGGACCAATGCCCAGTTTATTATTGTGTTATTGCTTGCAGTTGCCTTATCCATGGGGGGAAACTTATTAGTTCGAGCAGAACAAGGTAGTAAGGGAACGAGTCCTAGTAGTCAAACTCTTGATTCTGCAAGTACTTCCAGTCAATCCAAGGAAGATCAGTCTGGTGAAACAACGGCACGTATCATGGCAAATGGTGACCTTCTTTATCATATCCCTATCTACCGAACAGCTCTTAAAGAAGATGGGACCTATGATTTTCATGAAAATTTTGAGTATGTAAAACCCTGGCTCAAGCAAGCTGATTTAGTAATTGGTGACTTTGAAGGAACGGTGAACAAGGACCACTACTTGGCAGGTTATCCTCTTTTTAATGCTCCAGGAGAAGTCATGGATGCGATCAAGGATGCAGGCTACCAAGTTCTAGACTTGGCTCATAATCATATTTTGGATTCTCAAATTGAGGGAGTGGTTTCAACGGCTCAAGCTATTGAAAAGGCTGGAATGACACCCATCGGAGTCTACACGCATGAATCCCGAGACCAAGCACCTATAGTCATCAAGGAAGTCAATGGTATCAAGGTAGCTCTCCTGGCCTATTCCTACGGTTTTAATGGCATTGAGCAATATATCTCTCAAGAGGACTATAATCGCTATCTTTCTGACCTGAATGAAGATAAGATGAAGGCAGAAATCGAGCGTGCAGAGAAGGAGGCGGATATTACTGTCATCATGCCTCAGATGGGAATTGAGTATCAGCTAGAACCAACGGAAGAACAGAAAAAACTGTACCACAAGATGATTGACTGGGGAGCCGATATTATCTTTGGAGGGCATCCTCACGTCGTTGAACCTGCTGAAACAGTTGAAAAAGATGGTGACAAAAAACTGATTATCTATTCCATGGGAAATTTCCTCTCAAACCAGCGCATTGAAACCATGCAAGATGAGGAAAATGCCAAGTGGACGGAGCGCGGTGTTCTCATGGATGTGACCATTAAGAAAAAAGATGGCAAGACTAGGATTGAAACTGCCAAAGCGCATCCGACTTGGGTCAATCGAACACCCAAAGGGACTTACTCTCCAGAAGGCTATCCGCTCTTCCTCTATCAGACCTATATCCTAGAGGACTTCATCGAGGGAGGCAGTCACCGTGACAAGTTGGACGAGGCGACCAAGGAACGAATTGACACGGCCTATAAAGAAATGAATGAACATGTAGGGTTGAAGTGGTAGGCACTTGCCCTAAAGGAGACGAGATGACGATTAAATTGATTGCAACAGACATGGATGGAACCTTGCTAGACCCGAGGGGGCAGCTGGATCTGCCCCGCTTGGAAAAGCTTTTAGATCAGCTGGATCAAAGGGATATCCGTTTTGTCATTGCGACAGGGAATGAAGTTCACCGTATGAGGCAATTACTGGAGCACTTGGCGAGTAGAGTAGTTCTGGTAGTTGCCAATGGGGCGCGTATTTTTGAAAACAATAAACTGATTCAAGCGCAGATTTGGGATGATGCTACGGTTGACAAGGCTCTCCTTCATTTTAAAGGGAGAGAGTGCCGAGATCAGTTTGTTGTAACAGGTATGAAGGGTGGTTTTGTCAAGAAAGGGACTGTGTTTACAGACCTAGAAAAATTTATGACACCAGAGATGATTGAAAAATTCTATCAACGAATGAATTTTGTGGAAGACTTGCAAGCTGACCTCTTCGGTGGAGTGTTAAAGATGAGCATGGTTGTTGGTGAAGAACGTTCTAGTTCAGTTTTGCAGGAAATTAATGATTTATTTGATGGTCGTGTAAGAGCTGTTTCTAGCGGTTATGGCTGTATCGATATCCTGCAGGCTGGGGTTCACAAGGCTTGGGGATTGGAAGAATTACTCAAGCGCTGGGATTTGACATCAGAACAAATCATGGCTTTTGGTGATAGCGAAAACGATATAGAAATGTTAGAGCTGGCTGGAATTGCCTATGCGATGGAAAATGCGGCTGATGAGGTCAAGGCAGTTGCGACTGCCCTGGCACCAGCCAACAGCCAGGCGGGTGTGTATCAAGTTCTAGAGAATTGGTTAGAGAAAGAGGGATAGGGTGGCAGTACAGTTATTAGAGAATTGGCTTTTAAAGGAGCAGAAAAAAATTCAAACCAAGTATCGTGAATTGAATCAAGTATCTGTTCTAGAGCCAGATATCATCTTTATTGGTGATTCGATAGTGGAGTATTACCCTCTTCAAGAGTTGTTTGGGGTTGCCAAGACGATTGTTAATCGTGGCATACGAGGCTATCAGACGAGATTGTTATTAGAGAATTTGGATGCCCATATTTATGGTGATGCTGTCGATCAAATTGTTCTCCTAATAGGAACAAATGATATTGGAAAAGATATTCCCATGAATGAAGCCTTGGATAATCTTGAAGGTGTGATTCAATCGCTCAACCGAGATTATCCGCTGTCACAAATAAAGCTTGTTTCTATTCTGCCAGTCAATGAAGGAGAAGAATACAAGCAGACAGTATATATTCGTACCAATGAAAAGATCAGAGAATGGAATCAAGCCTATGAGGCTCTAGCATCCGCCTATATGCAGGTAGATTTTGTGCCGATTTATGATAGTTTGACAGATTCAGAAGGGCAACTTCAATCAACCTATACAACGGATGGCCTCCATCTAAGTGTAGCCGGTTATCAAGCATTATCAGATGCCTTGAAAACGTATCTGTTCTAAAGAATTGGCTTGATTTTGCATTTTTTTTGAAGATAGGTTATAATAGTTCTAACATCCTGGGGTCGTTACGGATTCGACAGGCATTATGAGGCATATTTTGCAACCCGTGTGGCGACGTAAACGCTCAGTTAAATATAACTGCAAAAAATAACACTTCTTACGCTCTAGCTGCCTAAAAACCAGCAGGCGTGACCTGATTTGGATTGCTCGTGTTCAATGACAGGTCTTATGATTAGCGAGATACGATCAAGCCTTGTCTAGTGGTTTGATAAGAGATTAATAGACTCGCAGTTCCTAGGCTTGAGTTATGTGTCGAGGGACTGTTAAAACAATACATAACCTATGGTTGTAGACAAATATGTTGGCAGGTGTTTGGACGTGGGTTCGACTCCCACCGGCTCCATTATGAACAGGTATACAGTAGATTTTTTCCAAATTGTATCCTTCGTTGTATCCTATTTATTCTAGTATGTTAGTGGAGAATTACTCAAGAGGCTGAAGAGGACGGTTTGCTAAATCGTTAGGTCGGGTAACTGGCGCGGGGGTTCGAATCCCCCATTCTCCGTTAGATAAACCCAGTGTTTTTCTAAATAACTATCCTTGGAGGTAGTCTCCAAGAGTAAATTTTCATAATGAGGTGAAACATGAAAAAGATCAAGTTACTAAGTATCTTAGCACTTTCAACAGTTGTCTTGGGTGCATGTTCGGTATTTTCTAATCAGTCATCTGAAGCTTCTTCTGATAACAAGGAGAATACGGAACAAGTTGAGAAGAAAGATGAAGCAGCAGAAGTTAAAGAAAAAGTTACAAAAGATGCTGAAATTCTCTTAGACTCAGTTCTCACTAGCGACTCTAGTCGATTTAAGAAGATTTATGGCGAAACCTATGAAAAATGGACTGAGGCCATTTTTGCAGTGCAAACAAGTGAAAAAATCAAAGAAGAAGGGCTTTCACCTGCATCTACCTACTCAGTACAATGGCACAAAGATTTCCCTGTAGAAACTCCAGAAGAAACCATTTCAGGTTTCTTGAAGATGAAACGCAAGTTATTCCAAGATATCGGTTCTTACACTGTTAAAGATGTGAAGGTTGACGAATCAGGCAATACTGCGACTGTTACTTTTAACTCTAAGAAGCTGCATTCTAAAGGGTTGACTTCATCAATTCGAGAAGTTCTAACAATTCTTATTGGTGGTATCGATAACCTAGGTAAGTACAACCAAGCTGGTTCAAACGTCGACATCAAGCGTTACCAAACATTGGTGACATATTGGATTTACGAACACCTCTTCAGAAAAGATTTTGCTACCTACAGTGATGTAGATGCTGAAGCTGCTCTTACACCTCTTACTACTGGAGATTTTGATACAGAAATCAAATTAACCAAGGATAAGGATGGAAACTGGCTGATTTCTCAAGAAGACTATCGTACTTTGTCAACTGAGTTAATGGATACTACAGAGGGATATGATAAGGTTGATCGTAAGAACTCTACAAAGTCTAAGAACAAATCTACAGACAAGTCTTCTGATAAATCTACAGACAAATCCACTGATAAATCAACAGACAAATCTTCAGATAAAAAAGATAAAAGTAATATCTAATCCTAAGATTTAGAAGAAAAACAAGTAGTCTTAATAAACTACTTGTTTTTTTATGAATTAGGATACAAAAATGTGGTGTGATAGTTAGAGTAACTCAGCTTTTCATTTCTATATATTGCTCTTAGAACCATAAAAAAACTGCATTAAGGTGCAGTTTTTCTTTATTCTACGGAAGACATGGGATTCGAACCCACGCACGCTGTTACACGCCTACCGCGTTTCCAACACGGCCTCTTAAGCCTCTTGAGTAATCTTCCAACACTTACTAAAATAGTCTACCATAAAGCCTCTTATCTTGCAATAAAAATTCTGGAATTAAGAAAAATGATAGAATTTGATAGAAAATGACAAAAATTGCTTGACTTTGGTAGAGAATGTGCTAGAATGAATAGTGTAAACGATAACAGGAGGTGATTTGGTGTTAAAAACTGAGCGGAAGCAACTGATTTTAGAGGAGTTAAATCAACATCATGTAGTTTCCCTAGAAAAATTGGTTAGTCTATTAGAAACATCAGAATCAACAGTACGAAGAGATTTGGATGAGTTGGAGGCGGAAAACAAACTTCGCCGTGTGCATGGTGGAGCAGAATTGCCCCACTCCTTGCAGGAAGAAGAAACCATCCAAGAAAAATCTGTCAAAAACCTTCAAGAGAAGAAGCTACTGGCTCAAAAAGCAGCCTCTCTTATCAAGGAACAAGATGTTATCTTTATTGATGCTGGAACGACAACTGCTTTTTTAATCAAGGAATTGGTTAATAAGAATATCACAGTTGTGACCAACTCCATTCATCATGCGGTTCAGTTGGTTGAAAAACAGATTCCAACTGTCATGGTTGGAGGAAGTGTCAAGATGGCAACAGATGCATGTATCGGCGGTGTTGCTCTTAACCAAATCAATCAATTGCACTTTGACCGTGCCTTTATTGGGATGAATGGTGTCGACGATGGTTATTATACGACTCCAGATATGGAGGAGGGAGCTGTGAAGCGTGCTATTTTAGAGAATGCCAAACAAACCTATGTCTTGGTGGATTCGTCAAAGATTGGTCAAACTTGCTTTGCCAAGGTAGCGCCACTTAAACGCGCTATTGTCATCACAAGTCAAGGGCATGAGCTCTTGCAGGCTATTAAGAAGAAAACGGAGGTAATAGAAGTATGATTTATACAGTCACACTCAATCCATCCATTGACTATATCGTGCGCTTGGACCAAGTTCAAGTCGGCAGTGTCAATCGTATGGACAGTGATGATAAGTTTGCTGGTGGGAAAGGAATCAATGTCAGTCGAGTTTTGAAACGCTTGGATATTCCTAATACTGCGACTGGATTTATCGGAGGATTTACTGGTAAATTTATCACAGATACCCTTTCAAAAGAAGAAATCGAAACTCGTTTTGTCCAAGTAGCAGAAGATACTCGCATCAATGTCAAGATTAAAGCAGACCAAGAAACAGAAATCAACGGGACTGGTCCAAATGTGGAACCGGCTCAGCTAGAAGAGTTGAAAGCTATTTTGTCTAGTCTGACAGCAGAAGATACGGTTGTGTTTGCGGGTTCGAGTGCTAAGAATCTAGGTAATGTTATTTACAAAGATTTGATTGCCTTGACACGCCAGACTGGTGCGCAAGTGGTTTGTGACTTTGAAGGACAGACCTTGATTGATAGCTTGGACTACCAACCACTTTTGGTTAAACCAAACAATCACGAGCTTGGAGCTATCTTTGGAGTGAAACTCGAAAGTTTAGATGAAATCGAGAACTATGCTCGTCAGTTACTGGCCAAGGGAGCTCAAAACGTCATTATCTCCATGGCTGGGGACGGTGCACTTCTTGTCACATCTGAGGGAGCTTACTTCGCCAAACCTATAAAGGGAACAGTCAAAAATTCAGTCGGGGCTGGTGACTCTATGGTCGCTGGATTTACCGGTGAATTTGTAAAATCTAAAGACGCAGTAGAAGCCTTCAAATGGGGAGTAGCTTGTGGAACAGCAACGACCTTCTCGGATGACTTGGCAACAGCGGAATTTATTAAAGAAACATATGAAAAAGTTGAGGTAGAAAAACGATGAAAATTCAAGACCTATTGAGAAAAGATGTCATGTTGCTGGATTTGCAGGCAACTGAAAAACCAGCTGTCATTGAAGAGATGATTAAAAGTTTGGTAGATCACGGTTATGTGACGGATTTTGAAACCTTTAAAGAAGGAATCTTAGCGCGTGAAGCTCTAACTTCCACTGGTTTGGGTGACGGAATTGCTATGCCCCACAGCAAAAATTCTGCTGTCAAAGAAGCAACAGTTCTCTTTGCAAAGTCAAACAAGGGTGTTGACTATGAGAGCTTGGATGGGCAACCAACAGACCTCTTCTTCATGATTGCAGCTCCAGAAGGTGCCAATGATACTCACTTGGCAGCCTTGGCAGAATTGTCACAATACTTGATGAAAGACGGTTTCGCTGACAAACTTCGTCAAGTAACATCTGCAGATCAAGTTATCGAACTATTTAACCAAGCTTCAGAAAAAGCTGAGGAACCTGTTCAAGTACCTGCTAATGACTCTGGCGACTTTATCGTAGCTGTTACAGCTTGTACGACAGGTATTGCCCACACTTACATGGCCCAAGAAGCCCTTCAAAAAGTGGCTGCCGAAATGGGTGTTGGGATCAAGGTTGAAACCAACGGTGCTAGCGGTGTTGGTAACCAACTAACTGCAGAAGACATCCGCAAGGCTAAAGCTGTTATCATCGCAGCGGATAAGGCAGTAGAAATGGATCGTTTCAATGGCAAACCATTGATCAATCGCCCGGTTGCAGACGGTATCCGTAAGACTGAAGAATTGATTAACTTGGCTCTTTCAGGAGCTGCTGAAGTTTATCGTGCTGCTAATGGAGCAAAAGCTGCAACAGCATCTAATGAAAAACAAAGCCTTGGTGGTGCTTTCTACAAACACTTGATGAGTGGTGTATCTCAAATGTTGCCATTCGTTATCGGTGGTGGTATCATGATTGCCCTTGCTTTCTTGATCGACGGAGCTTTTGGTGTGCCACAAGATAGTCTTGGCAATCTTGGATCTTACCATGAGCTAGCTTCTATGTTCATGAAAATCGGTGGTGCAGCCTTTGGCTTGATGCTTCCAGTTTTTGCAGGATACGTAGCCTACTCTATTGCTGAAAAACCAGGTTTAGTAGCTGGTTTTGTGGCTGGAGCTATTGCCAAAGAAGGTTTTGCCTTTGGGAAAATCCCTTATGCCGCAGGTGGTGAAGCAACTTCAACTCTTGCAGGTGTCTCATCTGGTTTCCTAGGTGCCCTTGTTGGTGGATTTATCGCAGGTGCCTTGGTTCTCGCTATCAAGAAATACGTAAAAGTTCCTCGTTCACTTGAAGGTGCTAAATCTATCCTCATCCTACCGCTTTTCGGAACAATCTTGACAGGATTTGTCATGCTAGCTGTTAACATCCCAATGGCAAGAATCAACACCGAAATGAATGCCTTCCTAGGCGGTCTTGGAGGAGGTTCAGCTGTCCTTCTTGGTATCGTTCTTGGAGGCATGATGGCTGTTGACATGGGTGGACCAGTCAACAAAGCTGCTTATGTCTTTGGTACAGGTACGCTTGCAGCGACTGTTTCTTCAGGTGGTTCTGTAGCTATGGCAGCAGTTATGGCTGGAGGAATGGTTCCACCACTTGCTATCTTTGTCGCAACCCTTCTTTTCAAAGATAAATTTACCAAAGAAGAACGCAGCTCTGGTTTAACAAACATCGTCATGGGCTTGTCATTTATCACTGAGGGAGCAATTCCATTTGGTGCAGCAGACCCAGCTCGTGCGATTCCTAGCTTCATCCTTGGTTCAGCAGTAGCCGGTGGACTCGTTGGTCTTGCAGGAATCAAACTCATGGCGCCACACGGAGGAATCTTCGTCATCGCTCTTACTTCAAATGCGCTTCTCTACCTTGCATTTGTCTTGGTTGGAGCAATTGTAAGTGGTGTGGTTTATGGTTACCTACGCAAGCCACAAGCATAAAATGGATTAGAATAGAAAGATTGTTACCATTTGGTGCAATCTTTTTCTCTATTCGAAATGGATGTGAAATATGGTATAATAAAAGAATGGCAAACAAGAATACTACAAAAACAAGACGGAGACCGTCTAAATCAGAACTCGAAAGAAAACAGGCTATCCAGAGGATGTTGATTTCCTTAGGAATTGCCTTATTGTTGATTATTGCAGCCCTCAAACTCGGCGCGGCAGGTATCACACTTTACAATCTCATTCGACTGGTGGTCGGAAGTTTGGCCTATGTGGCCATAGGCGGTCTCCTTATCTATCTTTTTCTTTTTAAATGGATCCGCAAGCAGGAAGGGCTTCTGTCAGGATTTCTCTGTATCTTTGCTGGCTTACTCTTGATTTTTGAGGCCTACTTAGTATGGAAATATGGCTTGGAGCAATCAGTTCTAAAAGGGACCCTGTCTCAAGTTATGACGGACCTGACTGGTATGCGAGTGACTAGCTTCGCTGGTGGAGGCTTGCTTGGTGTTGGACTCTATATCCCCATATCCTTTCTTTTCTCAAATATCGGATCGTACTTTATTGGAGTTCTCTTGATTCTAGTTGGGGCACTCTTGGTTAGTCCCTGGTCTATTTATGATGTTGCAGCCTTTATTGGAGCTCAGTTCAGATCTTTCATGGAAAAACAGGAACAGAGAAAACAGGAACGCTTCATCAAGAGAGAAGAAGAGAAGGCTCGTCAAGAAGCTGAAGAAGCAGCCAGAATTCAGAGAGAACAAGAAGAACAGGATGCATTACCGCTTCCTCCTGTAGATCCTGAAACGGGAGAAATCTTATCAGAGGTACCAGACTACGATTTCCCACCAATTCCTGAGGAAGAATGGATCGAACCGGAGATTATCCTCCCTCAAACTGATTTTGATGTTCCAGATGTGGAAGAAGACTTTGAGGATGAAGAGGTGCAGGTTGATTTTTCTGCCAAGGAAGCCCTCGAATACAAGCTACCAAGCTTGCAACTCTTTGCGCCAGATAAACCCAAAGACCAATCCAAGGAAAAGAAGATTGTTCGAGAAAATATCAAAATCCTAGAAGAAACCTTTGCTAGCTTTGGTATCAAGGTGACGGTAGAACGGGCTGAAATTGGACCATCAGTTACCAAGTATGAAGTCAAACCAGCAGTCGGTGTACGGGTTAACCGCATTTCCAATCTGGCAGACGACTTAGCGCTAGCTCTAGCAGCCAAGGATGTTCGAATTGAGGCTCCGATCCCTGGTAAATCCTTAGTCGGAATTGAAGTACCCAACTCTGAGATTGCGACCGTTTCCTTCCGTGAACTCTGGGAACAGTCTCAGACTAAACCAGAAAATCTCCTCGAAATTCCTCTAGGTAAGGCTGTCAATGGAACGGCTCGAACCTTTGACCTTTCCAAGATGCCCCACCTACTGGTTGCAGGTTCAACGGGATCAGGGAAGTCAGTCGCAGTTAACGGTATTATTGCTAGCATTCTCATGAAAGCAAGACCAGACCAGGTCAAGTTTATGATGGTGGATCCAAAGATGGTTGAGTTATCGGTTTACAATGACATTCCTCACCTCTTGATTCCAGTTGTGACCAATCCACGCAAGGCCAGCAAGGCCCTGCAAAAAGTCGTGGATGAGATGGAAAACCGTTATGAACTCTTTGCTAAGGTTGGAGTACGAAATATCGCTGGTTACAATGCCAAGGTCGAGGAATTTAATAGCCAATCTGAGTACAAACAAGTACCACTACCTTTGATTGTTGTCATTGTGGACGAGTTGGCAGACCTCATGATGGTGGCTAGCAAGGAAGTGGAAGATGCTATCATTCGTCTCGGACAGAAGGCACGTGCTGCAGGGATTCACATGATTCTCGCAACACAACGTCCATCGGTTGATGTTATCTCTGGTCTCATCAAAGCCAATGTCCCCTCTCGTGTGGCTTTTGCAGTTTCATCGGGAACAGATTCGCGAACTATCTTGGATGAAAATGGGGCTGAAAAACTGCTCGGTCGAGGAGATATGCTCTTTAAACCAATTGATGAAAATCACCCAGTCCGTCTGCAAGGGTCCTTTATCTCGGATGATGATGTTGAACGTATCGTAAACTTCATCAAGGCTCAGGCAGATGCGGACTACGATGACAGCTTTGACCCAGGAGATGTTCCTGAAAATGAAGGAGATTTTTCTGATGGTGAAGCTGGTGGCGATCCGCTTTTTGAAGAAGCTAAGGCTTTGGTTATCGAAACCCAGAAAGCTAGCGCTTCGATGATTCAGCGACGTTTGTCAGTTGGATTTAATCGTGCGACCCGCCTGATGGAAGAGCTCGAAATGGCAGGTGTCATCGGTCCAGCTGAGGGAACCAAACCACGAAAAGTATTGCAACAATAAAAAATAGCTTCTTTCCAAATTTGGAAAGAAGTTATTTTTGTGCTTACTGGTTCGTTTTAGTTTCAGAACTCGTCGTATTTGACTGTGTTCCGTTATCGCTTGTTTCTTTATTTGTAGCTGGTGTAGAAGAGTCCTGAGTTGTTGTTTTCTGTTCTTCTTTTTTCTCCTCTTTTTTATTGGATTGAGAAGTTTCTTCTTGCGTGGTATTTTCTTTAGTAGGAGTGTTGTCCCTGTTAGGTGTAGTATTTTCTTGAGGGGATTCTTTTTGAATTTCCTTGACAACAGTTGTTTGGGTTGTCGTAGGTTCTTTTTTGTTGTTTTTGTTATTATCCATAGCGTTCATGATGGTAATAGTAGCGGTGATTAGACCAAGGATACTACCGATGGTAGCAATCGTTTTTTGAAAGACAGTAAATCCCTTTTTGATGTGTTCTGTTTTTGGTTTTGAAGTTCTACGATAGTTAGACATGATACTCTCCTTTAATTATGATTTATTATACCTCATTTCTTTAAAAAAATCTTAAAAAAAGAGAAACCTCCCTTTCTTGTCGCAGGTCTCTTTTCGTGATACAATAGAAGGAGTGATTTTAGAAAGCGTGAGAAAACATGATCTACTTTGATAATTCGGCGACAACTAAGCCTTATCCTGAAGCACTTGAAACCTACATGCAGGTCGCTTCAAAAATTGTAGGAAATCCGTCTAGTCTCCATCGTTTGGGAGATCAGGCGACACGAATTTTAGATGCTTCCCGGCAGCAAATTGCAGATTTGATTGGCAAGAAGAGTGAGGAAATCTTCTTTACCTCTGGTGGTACAGAAGGAGATAACTGGGTCATCAAGGGGGTGGCCTTTGAAAAATCCCAGTTTGGCAAGCATATCATCGTATCAGCTATTGAGCATCCAGCAGTCAAGGAATCAGCCCTTTGGCTGAAAAGTCAAGGTTTTGAGATAGATTTTGCTCCAGTTGATGAGAAAGGATTTGTGGATGTTGAAGCATTAGCAGATTTGATACGTCCTGATACGACTCTCGTCTCCATCATGGCAGTTAACAACGAAATTGGCTCTATCCAACCTATTGAGGCTATCTCAGAACTTTTGGCAGACAAGCCAACTATTTCCTTCCATGTTGATGCAGTTCAGGCACTCGCTAAGATTCCGACTGAAAACTATCTGACAGATCGAGTGGATTTTGCGACCTTCTCAAGTCATAAGTTTCATGGTGTCAGAGGTGTTGGATTTGTCTATATCAAGTCTGGTAAGAGGATCATGCCTCTTTTAACAGGTGGCGGTCAAGAGGGAGACTATCGTTCGACAACTGAAAATGTGGCAGGGATCGCAGCAACAGCCAAGGCCCTCCGTTTGTCTATGGAAAAGTTAGCTGTCTTTACTAGCAAGACGGGGCAGATGAAGGCAGTCATTCGCCAAGCCCTTCTGGATTATCCAGATATTTTTGTCTTTTCAGATGAGGAAGACTTTGCCCCTCATATCCTGACTTTTGGGATTAAAGGTGTTCGTGGTGAAGTCATTGTTCACGCTTTTGAAGACTATGACATTTTCATTTCCACAACCTCTGCTTGTTCGTCCAAGGCAGGAAAACCTGCGGGGACCTTGATTGCAATGGGAGTGGAAAAGGATAAGGCCCAGTCAGCTGTGCGTCTAAGCCTAGACTTGGAAAATGATATGAGTCAGGTCGAGCAGTTTTTGACCAAGCTAAAATTAATTTACAATCAAACTAGAAAAGTAAGATAGGAGCATTTATGCAGTATTCAGAAATTATGATTCGTTACGGAGAATTATCAACCAAACACAAAAATCGTATGCGTTTCATCAATAAACTTCGTAATAATATTTCAGACGTTTTGTCTATCTATCCCCAGGTTAAGGTAACCGCAGATCGCGACCGTGCCCACGCTTACCTGAATGGAGCTGATTACACAGCAGTAGCAGAATCGCTCAAACAAGTTTTTGGGATCCAAAACTTTTCTCCTGTATATAAGGTTGAAAAATCAGTGGACGTTCTGAAATCTTCTGTCCAAAAGATTATGAAGGAAATCTACAAGGAAGGGATGACCTTTAAAATCACTAGTAAGCGTAGCGACCACAACTTTGAATTAGATAGTCGTGAACTCAATCAAACTCTTGGTGGTGCTGTTTTCGAGGCTATTCCAAACGTACAAGCTCAGATGAAAAATCCAGATATTAATCTTCAGGTTGAGATTCGTGAAGAGGCTGCCTATCTTTCCTATGAAACTTTTCGTGGAGCAGGAGGATTACCTGTGGGAAGTTCTGGTAAAGGTATGCTCATGTTATCAGGAGGGATTGACTCACCTGTAGCAGGTTATCTAGCTCTTAAACGTGGGGTAGATATTGAAGCCGTCCACTTTGCCAGCCCGCCATATACTAGTCCTGGCGCCCTCAAGAAAGCCCACGATTTGACTCGGAAATTGACCAAGTTTGGTGGCAATATCCAGTTTATCGAGGTGCCTTTCACTGAGATTCAAGAGGAAATCAAGGCTAAAGCGCCAGAAGCCTACCTCATGACCTTGACGCGTCGTTTTATGATGCGGATTACCGACCGTATTCGAGAGGTGAGAAATGGTTTAGTTATCATCAATGGGGAAAGTCTTGGTCAAGTAGCGAGCCAGACCTTGGAAAGTATGCAGACTATCAACGCTGTGACTAGCACTCCCATCATTCGTCCCGTGGTTACGATGGACAAGTTGGAAATCATTGACATCGCGCAGGAAATCGATACCTTTGAAATTTCAATCCAGCCTTTTGAAGACTGCTGTACTATTTTTGCGCCTGATCGTCCCAAGACAAATCCTAAGATTGAGAATGCAGAGCAGTATGAAAAACGCATGGATGTTGAAGGCTTGGTTGAGCGAGCAGTGGCAGGTATCATGATTACTGAAATCACTCCCCAGGTTGAAAAAGATGCTGTCGATGAGTTAATTGACAATCTCCTCTAATCAGAAAATCCAGAAGAATTTAGAATATTAAATGAGAAAAGTTAGTTATTTATCCTTAAAATGGACAATTACTGACTTTTTTTCTATTTTTATGGTATAATGAGATAAAATTTTGAATATAGAGAGTTTTCTGACAATGAATCATTCCTACTTTTACTTAAAAATGAAAGAACACAAACTCAAGGTTCCTTATACTGGAAAGGAGCGTCGTGTGCGTGTGCTCCTGCCAAAGGACTACGAAAAAGACACAGACCGTTTTTACCCAGTTGTTTACTTTCATGATGGGCAAAATGTCTTTTACAGCAAGGAGTCTTATATTGGACACTCTTGGAAGATTATTCCAGCTATTAAACGAAATCCTGACATCAGTCGCATGATTGTCGTTGCCATAGATAATGACGGCATGGGGCGGATGAATGAGTATGCGGCTTGGAAGTTTCAAGAATCTCCTATCCCAGGCCAGCAGTTTGGAGGTAAGGGTGTGGAGTATGCCGAGTTTGTCATGGAGGTGGTCAAGCCTTTTATCGATGAGACCTACCGTACTAAAGCTGATCGGCAGCATACGGCTATGATTGGCTCTTCACTAGGAGGCAATATTACCCAGTTTATCGGACTAGAGTACCAAGATAGAATTGGTTGTCTAGGTGTCTTCTCATCTGCCAACTGGCTTCACCAAGAAGCCTTTAACCGCTATATCGAGCGTAAGAAATTGTCGCCTGAACAGCGCATTTTCATCTATGTAGGAACAGAAGAAGCAGACGATACGGACAAGACCTTGATGGCTGGTAATATCAAGCAAGCCTATATCGACTCGTCGCTTCGTTATTACCGTGATTTGATTGCAGGTGGAGTAGGCTTGGATAATCTTGTCTTGAAAGTTCAGTCTGGTGCTATCCATAGTGAAATACCTTGGTCGGAAAATTTACCAGACTGTCTCCGATTTTTTGCGGAGAAATGGTAAGTTAAGAAAGGAGAAAGCTAATGCATATTGAAAACCTTAGCCACTGGAGTGGCAATCTTAATCGTGAAATGTACCTCAACCGTTATGGACATGCTGGGATTCCAGTTGTTGTTTTTGCTTCATCTGGTGGCAGTCACAACGAATACTATGATTTTGGCATGATTGATGCCTGTGCTTCCTTTATCGAGGAAGGGCGCGTCCAGTTCTTTACTCTCTCCAGTGTTGACAGTGAGAGCTGGTTGGCCACTTGGAAAAATGGTCATGACCAGGCGGAGATGCATCGTGCCTACGAACGCTATGTGATTGAGGAGGCCATTCCTTTTATCAAGCACAAGACAGGTTGGTTTGATGGCATGATGACGACTGGTTGCTCGATGGGGGCCTACCATGCACTCAATTTCTTTCTCCAGCATCCAGATGTCTTTACCAAGGTAATTGCCCTCAGTGGTGTTTACGACGCGCGTTTCTTTGTTGGCGATTACTACAATGATGATGCTATTTACCAAAACTCACCTGTAGATTATATCTGGAATCAAAACGACGGCTGGTTTATTGATCGTTACCGTCAGGCAGAAATCGTCGTTTGTACGGGACTTGGTGCCTGGGAACAAGACGGTCTGCCATCCTTCTACAAGCTTAAAGAAGCCTTTGACCAGAAACAAATTCCAGCCTGGTTTGCTGAATGGGGACACGATGTCGCCCACGACTGGGAATGGTGGCGTAAACAAATGCCCTATTTTCTTGGACACCTGTATCTATAAAAGGAGTTGCCTATGAATTACCTTGTTATTTCTCCCTACTATCCGCAAAACTTCCAACAATTTACCATCGAGCTAGCTAATAAAGGCATCACCGTTTTGGGAATTGGTCAGGAGCCTTACGAACAACTAGATGAACCTTTGCGCAATAGCCTGACCGAGTATTTCCGTGTGGACAATCTTGAGAACATAGACGAAGTCAAACGTGCAGTTGCCTTTCTGTTCTACAAGCATGGACCAATCGACCGCATCGAGTCCCACAATGAATACTGGCTTGAGCTGGACGCAACACTCAGAGAACAATTCAATGTCTTTGGTGCCAAACCAGAGGATCTCAGAAAGACCAAGTTTAAGTCTGAGATGAAGAAACTTTTCAAAAAAGCAGGCGTCCCTGTGGTACCTGGTACTGTTATCCAGACGGAAGCAGATGTGGACCAAGCAGTTGAGACGATTGGTCTACCAATGATTGCCAAACCTGATAATGGAGTGGGAGCGGCCGCAACCTTTAAGCTTGAGACAGAAGACGATATCCATCACTTCAAGCAAGAATGGGACCATTCAACCGTGTATTTCTTTGAAAAATTTGTCACTTCTAGCGAAATCTGTACTTTTGACGGACTTGTGGACAAGGATGGCAACGTCGTCTTTTCAACGACTTTCGATTATGCCCATACACCACTTGATCTGATGATTTATAAGATGGACAATTCCTACTATGTGCTCAAGGATATGGATCCCAAACTGCGCAAGTATGGCGAGGCCATTGTCAAGGAATTTGGTATGAAAGAACGCTTTTTCCATATCGAGTTCTTCCGTGACGGGGATGACTACATTGCCATTGAGTACAATAACCGTCCTGCAGGCGGCTTTACCATTGATGTTTATAACTTTGCCCATTCCTTGGACCTCTACCGAGGCTATGCGGCGATTGTTGCAGGAGAAGAGTTCCCAGAATCAGAATTTGAACCTCAATACTGTCTAGCTACATCACGTCGTGCAAATGCAAACTATGTCTATTCAGAAGAGGACCTTCTTGCTAAATACAGTCAGCAATTCAAGGTCAAAAAAATCATGCCAGCAGCCTTTGCAGAGCTACAAGGGGACTACCTTTATATGCTGACCACTCCGAGTCGCCAAGAGATGGAGCAGATGATTGTAGACTTTGGCAAGCGTCAAGAATAACGATTAGGATGAAAGGAGTTTGACTTCTTTTGTCCTTTTTAATAGAATAGAAGACTAATTGTTAGTGAATTTGAACCATTTTAATTAATATGATATAATGTTGTATAAACGTTATTATCAAATATGTTTTATAGAAAATTTTTCTATTATTTTAAATATATTTTGTAAATCAACTATTAATTTATTTTAAGGAGTATAAATTTAAAATGAAAAAAGAAGAAATAAAGCCTATTTTTCTCTCGTCTATTATTGACACTATTATATTTATAATAACGTTATTTCTTGGATCTCACTTCATTTCCATTTTTTGCATGACAGATCAGGTTTTATCAGTTTTATTTGTGGTATTTCTTCTAACAAAAATGCCAGTGACTTACTTTGTTTCAAAAAGAAAAAATAAACTGGAAAAGAGCTTTAATTATTTTATAACAATTTTATTTGGTCTGATTGAGTTTCTTACTTTATTTTCCATGTTTAAGGATACTCAACAATGGATATTACTTTTTTCTATATTCACGATATCTATAGAGAGTTTTATAAAAGAAAAATCAAATTCAAGGGCGATACTGACTGGAACATTTTTAATATTTTTTGTCATTTCTTTGTCAATTGTATTATTTTTTATTAATCCATCTGAATCCGCTCTAGTTTCGGCAATCACAGCAGTAGCCACTTTATTATTGACAACTGACACTCTAGAGGATGTATTTAATATAAAAGTGACAAAGCAACGACAAAAACAACTTTCGGTTATAAAAATATCAGTATTATTTCTTGTCCCAATAATTTATGCCTCCTCTTTAATTTATCTCCGTCCTGATAATAATACTTCAATTTATACGATGTTGCTAACTGGAATTTATAGATTTATTGTATTAGAAATAACATATCCTCTTTTTTTATTTTTAATTTATTTTAAGAAACTAAGACAAAAAATTCAAATCATGCTTGGATTACCATCTAGTCAAAAATATTTATATGGAAATTGGAATATGATTACAATAAATAAGTTTACGAACCAAGATATTATTGTGAGAAAATTCTTATTAAATATTGATGGCAATAGA